>JAJYHU010000163.1 GCA_021784615.1 Acidobacteriota bacterium
GCTTCGGCAAAATGGCCGATGCGCGCCTTGGCCATCACGGGAATCGTAACCGCGTTCATGATTTCCTTGATAATCTTTATCGACGCCATGCGCGCCACGCCGCCTTCTTTGCGGATATCGGCCGGCACGCGCTCGAGCGCCATCACGGCGCAAGCGCCTGCATCCTCGGCGATCTTGGCCTGTTCAGCGGTGGTGACGTCCATGATGACGCCGCCTTTCAGCATCTCCGCCAAGCCGATCTTCAACTTCATCTGCTGGTCATACTCCCACATTGCTCATCCTCCAAGTCCAGATTCCATTTCAGGGGTCAAGCTGTTTGTTATGAGCTTCTTTCCGGGAAGCAGGCATCCTCCTCCAGCCCGTGTTAAGGCTCAGCCTGGATTCCCCTGGTCTTTTATTATTGGCCGAATAGCCTAAAATGGCAATCGCAGCCCGGCGTTTGGCGCAGAATCGCGCGCTATGACACGCCCTGGGCCCATCGCTTCGCTGAGGGCGAACAGGCTTGGAATGACGCCCGGCGCCGCTTTTTTTGCGCTTGCTTACAGCATCAAGACGATCTGGTCGCGAGCGTTAAGAACAACCTCGGGCTTAAAGATAAACGTGACTTCGTCGCCAGTCCGCCGGATTTCATGCGGAGGCTCCTGATGCCGCGATTCTTTGGCGGAAGCGGCAGCGCCGCCCTTGGGGCTACGGAGCGTAATCGTGCGGCACGCGAGGCTCCCTTCGGCGACGGAAAGCACAAAACGCGTGGAATTCCGCTGCCGGCTCTGGGAGAAGCTTCCCCAGCCCGTTCCCGTGGACCAGAAGGATGAGAAGTTTTCGCGTTCGATGGGCGGCTCGGCCGCCACGCTCTTCTCGGCTGCGTGGTAGCGGAAACCGCTGAGCGCAACGAGCGGAGCCCAACTGGACATGGGCCGCGCGTAGTGATATCCGCATTCCACCTCATCCCAGGGGTTTCTTTTTTCGCCGTCAAAACGCCGCCGGACGCTCTCAACCACTTCCATCCCTTCCTGAACCATTCCCATATAAATCATCAGGGCGCCCACGGCGTATTCAATGCCGCTCCAGACTTCGGCAAAATAGGGAAAAGGCGTTTGGGGACGCTGTCCGCGCGGATAAGTGCACACCACCACTCCCGCTTCGTCATTCAGGGCGTAGACGCGCTGGACGCAAGCGTGGCCGGCCAGGCTGGGCTTGTAGTTGTATTGGTAAATTGCGTGGAGAGCTTTTTGGGCGTGATCGCGATCGACCAGTTCGCCCAAGCCGGCGAGGTGCGCAAAGTATTGTCCCATCAACTGGTCCGTCAAACAGCCCTCGCCAACCTGGAAGGTGGGCCTTTCCGTATCCAGTGTTCCCGCTCCAAGCAGCAGTCCCTTGGCGATGTCAGTCTTCGGAATCGGCGGCACTTTCTGGATGTAAAACTCCCCGTTGAACAGATTGGCGTCGATCCATTGGCGTCCACGGCGAAACAGGCGATGATATTCTTCAGCAGCGCCGCGGTCGCCGACAGCCCGAGCCATTTCTTCGCCCGCTCGCAGGGCGCCCAAATACCAGATCCCGCAAAAGGGGTTAGGGCCGAAAAATTCCACATCATAGGTATTGTGCTGGACCCCTTCCAGCACGCCGTCGCGGTTCGCGTCCCAGCCACCTTTGATCCAGGCGAATTCGAGAGCCCGCTTGGCGCCCGGCCACTGGCGGCGCAGCCATTCCGTATCGCCGGAGAGCCGCCAGTCGAGATAGAGCTTGACGATGCAGGCCATTTGGCCGTCAGCGGCTGCCACGCCGGAGTGCTCAATCCCGTAGGGCAGCATCTCACGAAAGTCCATCAGCCCTTCTTCATTGGTCGAGAACCCAAATTGCTGCTCGCGCAACGAGCGGGAGAAGGAAGGGAAGACGTGGGCGGTCAATGGCTCGTAGGCATAGACGTGCGTGCAGCTTCCATAGCAGCATCCCGAATGATTGTTGCAACCTTCAAAGCCGTGGAATGCGCCGTCGGCGGTGCGGAAGCAAGTGGGAGAAGCCAGCGTCGAAAGGTTCGCCGTAGCGGCGTCTTTTGCCGCGTCAGGTACGGTGCTGTTCCGGATTACCGCCAGGAACTTGCGCGTGCGGGCTTCGAGCTCGGGAAGCCGCCGGGCGGCGTGCTCCGCAACCTCCCAGGCATCCCTGAACCGCGTGCAGTAGTAATTTCCAATCAGGTCATTCTCATGCCCTTTGGGAGCCGTCCAGCCGCAGCGCCTGGGGGTGCGGTTTGGAAAGCGCCAGGTCAGCAGGAAGGTATACTGCGCTTTTCCATGGGCCGGAATTTCCCGGCTGAGAGAGAGCGAGCCGACCGAGTTGCGCGCCGCCGTCTCCGGCCCTAACCGGCCATCCGCGGAGAAATCATCCCAAAACAGCAATGGGCTTTCCCACCAGCGCGCGCTCGGCCAGCCTCGCAAATAAGTGACTTGCCCGTTTTCAATCCCCACCAGTGAGAGCGCAAATGTGCCGGCTTCGGGGTCGGTTGGCGAGAGAAAGGGATTTCTCATCAGCAAACCTTCCACTCCCTCGCTTTTCCGGTAATCGTTTTGCCTGCCGTGGCCTCGCTGGCCGTCGGAACCTGCGCTCGCTTCCGCGCCGACGGGGTTCTCGATTGAATAGGCGATGGAAACCCTGGCGCTTGAGCCAGTGGGATTTGAAACGTGGTAGCGGAGGACGGCGAGCGGCAACCCGGAATCATCCGGCGCAAGCGGAATGAAAGGAGTGAACGCTTCAAGCGAGACCTCGACGGGCAGGTCCGCATCTTCGAAGTCGATCCGGGCCATGGGATATTCGCCCGTAAATTTGCAGGTTTTGAGCCTAGGCAATCCGGGAACATTCGCCGAGCCCAGGTCGCTGGAATTGCGCTCGTAGGGAGGCATGATGCGGGCTTCCAGCACGCGCGCGACGGGCTTTCTGTTTGCAGTCTCCACCCAAATCGACGGGAAAACGTATTCCGGCGACCTTCCCTTGTCCGGCCGATTGAAAATCCACCATTCCTTAAGCTGTCCGCGCCCGCCCAGCTCAATCGTGCCCGCTCCCACGCCTCCCAGCGGGAAGCCGATCATCTTGCGGCGACTTCCTTGAAAAACCCGGGGATAGGTGATTCGCTCGCGCTCCGCAGGCGCAGCCGCCATGGACGCTTCAAAGGAAGAACCCGCCGCGGCGGATTTGATGGGCAGCGCCAGCGTTCCCGCCCCCAGCGTCATGGCTTTCAAAAACTTGCGCCGGCCGCGTTTAGCCCCGTTCTTCTTTCCGGATTTTGCCATCGACGCGCCCGCCTCCTTGTGTCAAGCCTGCGAACCTCTGCAAGCTGCCCATCATACATAAAATCACATCGGATAGCGACCGAAGCTGAACCCCGGCTGCATGGCTCGTTTGCTTGGGGCGGGATGCTGAAATCAAGCTGATGAGCGCGCGTTTGTTATAATTCTACATTGCTTGCAGGTTTTGCCTGTACGCTGCGAAAGGATTCTGATGACGAAAAAAAACAACCCACTCCTCGACCCCAAGACCGTTGTACTGCTGGCCGTTGTACTGCTGGCCATCGACCTGCAAACAAAGCTGAGGCCAGCCATCTTTGAAGCCTATCCTG
>JAJYHU010000297.1 GCA_021784615.1 Acidobacteriota bacterium
TTTGAAGTGACTCCCGAAATTGAGAAGAGATTGCGCAAGGCGGGCGCCGACGATGCTTTTATCGCCACGGTCAAGAGCTATACTCCTTCCGCGCGCGCGGCTCGGGCAAAGGCTTCCGGACCCGGCTTCACAAAAGAAGAATCAGATGCTTATAACCAGATCAAATCCGAAAGGGATCCTGACAAGATCATCCAAGAGGCGACTGCCTACGTCCAGAAGTTTCCGAAGAGTCCTCTCCTAACTTATGTTTACGGGATGGAGGCGGCGGCCTACCAGCAGAAGAACGATGCGGAAAACCTGGTGAAGTTTGGAGAAAAGAGCCTTGAGGTCAACTCCAATAACCTAATAAGTCTGCTCCTGGTTTCTTCTGTCCTGCCGCAGCCGCAGATGATGAACGTTCCAGATGCCATCAAAGAAAACAGGCTTCAATTGGCCGAGCTTTATGCCAACAAAGCGTTGCAGGAAATTGCTCAGCTTCCCAAACTGCCGGGTGAAACCGATCCGGCCTTCCAGGAACGGAAAGTGGAGCTTGCAAGCGAAGCGTACTCTGCTTTGGGAATGGTTCACCTTGAGCGTGCGGGGATGTCCATCCAGCCGCCGGACATGGGCGAATTGGCGAAAGCCGAGAAGAACTACAGGGCCGCAGTGGAGAAAACTGCCAAACCGGATCCTGGCGATTATTACCGGCTGGGCGAAACCTATTCCCAAGAGGGAAAAGTAGACGACGCGATTGCTGCTTTTACCAACGCCAGCAAGCTGGCGCAAGGAACCATCATCCAGCAGATGGCGGACCAGCAGATCAAAGCCTTAAACCAGAAAAAGGCTCAGGCGGGCGCCCCTGCAAAGAAGTGAAGCGCATTCGTGATCCGTTGAGGTCAGAATCGGCACGATTCCCAATCTGCCGGGCAGAGATCGAATCTGTTGGCAGCGCCCATCGCGCGTTATAACTTGCACGGCTGCGTCACCCTAGTATGGCTCGACCTCCCTTTGACAAGCTGGAAGCGCGTATCGGATACAAGTTTCGGGACCTGCGTCTGCTGACTGAAGCGCTGACGCACTCGTCCTATGTGAAAGAGTCTGCGAGCGGGGAAAGCGATAACGAGCGGGATGAGTTTCTTGGTGATGCCGTGCTCAGCTTCATTGTCACCGTCCGCCTGGTGGATGCCTTCCCGGAATACGACGAAGGCAAACTTTCGCTTGCCCGGTCCAGTTTGGTGGCGGCGACCTTTTTGGCGAAGTCGGCGGCAGAGCTTGAGTTAGGCGACTACTTGCGGATTGGCCCTGCGGAGGAGAGAACCGGCGGGAGAAAGAAGTCCGGAATCCTCGCCGACGCGCTCGAAGCTTTGCTGGCTGCGGTCTATCGTGATGGGGGTATTGAAGCCGCGCAGAGTTTTGTCGACCGGGTCATCTTGCCGGCCGACTTGGCGGAATGCCTGGATGAACTCTTCACGCAAAACTACAAAGGAATCCTCCAGGAACGTCTTCAAGCCGGCCAACATCCCGCTGCGTTGTACCGGGTGGTGAAGGAGGACGGCTTGGAGCACCAAAAAACCTTTACCGTGGAAGTCAGGGTCGGGGATTCCATTATCGCTGAAGGGTCCGGAGGCAGCAAGAAAGCCGCGGAACAGCAAGCGGCCCGGCTGGCTTTAATCGAAATGGGAAAGAAAAAAGTGGAGGCCAATGGCTGAACCCTACCATAAATCGTCCCTGCGGGACACCTTAGAGTCTTTGGTCGTGACGGTTATCCTGGCGATCTTTGGCACCACTTTCGTGGTTCAGGCATTCAAAATACCAACGGGCTCCATGAAGAATACGCTGCTGATTGGAGACCACCTGCTGGTGAATAAGTTTGCGTTTGCTTATCCCGAAGGGCCCTTGGCGCGCTTTTTGCCGTACAGGAAAATTCACCGCGACGACGTCGTGGTTTTCAAATTTCCGGGTGGATCCGAGGATCCGCAGGAAGAGGGCGAGCACTTTGTCAAGCGGGTCATCGGACTGCCCGGCGACCGGATCCGCGTGGTTAATCGAAAGGTTTTTGTGAACGGGGAGGCGGTCTCCGAACCCTTCGTGCGAAACATTGATCCGGGTGAAGTCCGCCCGGGCGACGATTTTCCCCCGGTGATGTGGGGCGAACTTCAGGGCGCAACTTCGGAATGGCAGGCAGAGTTCCAGAATTATGTGAAGGACGGCCAAATCGTCGTTCCCCCCAATGAGTACTTTGTGATGGGGGATAACCGCGAGGAGAGTTGGGACAGCCGCTTCTGGGGGTTCGTGCCTCGCAAGCTCGTTTCCGGACGTCCGTTGATCATTTACTGGTCGTTTGAGACTCCGCGCGGACAGTACGAACAGACCTCTTTCGGTGACCGAGTGCATCAGATGGAAAACATGATTGTCCATTTCTTTACTGAAACGCGGTGGAGAAGGACTTTCAAGCTGATACATTGATGAGTCCACGCAAGCGCCGATACCTTCGAAACATCACCACTGCGCTGATCCTCGTGCTGGCAACGGCATGGGTGGTTCCTTCGTTTTTTAACGCCGATCGATATCGCCCTCTGCTTAAAACGGCTCTTGAAAAAGCCCTCCACCGGCGAATAGCTTTCGGCCATATCGCCCTGCACCTTTTCCCTCAGCCGGGATTTACCATTGACAGCGTCGTCGTCGGAGAAGCGCCGCCGTTCGGCCTGGAGCCGTTTGCGCGGGTCGAAAGCATCGATTGCGAACTCTTGTGGCGAAGCATCTGGGAATCCGGCCTGAAATTCGGCACGCTCGAGCTCCATCACCCCAGCATTAACCTTGTTCGGAACGCGGCGGGGGAATGGAACATCGAGGATCTGCTTCTGAACAGCGGAATTGCCAGGGTTTCCGGCGCCCGGGGCTCTGTGGCCGCGCCATCACCTCCTTTGAGGATCGAGGCCTCCGGCGCCCGCTTCAATTTCAAGCTGCGGCAGGACAAAAAGCCATTTGCGATTGTCGACGCCACCGCCGACATGGATGTTGACTTTGCCTCGCGCCGCATCCGTTTCAAGCTAACGGGCGACCCGGTCCGCACGGATCTCGAATTGCCCACTCCAGGAATGGTTCTGCTGGACGGAACCTGGAGGCCCGGCCAGGCGGCAGGCAACACGCTTGACGCGACTCTCCGAACCCAGGGAGCCTTGTTGTACGATTGGATTCCGCTCGTTACGGGATATAACGCCGGAGTCTATGGAGTGATGGGCAGTTCAATTCATCTGACGGGGACTCTTCGCAAGATTGCTTTTGACGGGAACGCGCAACTCAGCCAGCTTCACCGCTGGGAGCAATTGCCTCCGTCAAATGACATGCCATGCCGGCTTCATTTTCAGGGAGTCTTTGACCGCGACCAGCGAAAGCTGGCGCTCACGACTTTCCATTTGGCGTTTGCGTCCTCTGAAGCCACTTTCAACGGCTCCATCGATAATCTGACCTCGATGCCGGATTTCGACTTGGCCGTGGCTTTTAAGAAGTCGCGGGTTGAGGATTTGCTGAGACTTGGCCGCCGCGTTCTGGGAAGGCGTTTCAGCTGGGATGTTAGCGGGAATGTGGATGGAAAGGTCGGGATCGAGG
>JAJYHU010000249.1 GCA_021784615.1 Acidobacteriota bacterium
ACGAAGTGGAGCTTGTAAATCTTGCCGCGCGCGACCCGCTGAGTCACGAGATGCTGCCACTTGAACACCGGGTCGGGACGCTTGATATAGTTCACCAGTTGGGCGCTCGCCGTTGAGTTGATAAAAACAATGAAAACGAATGCCGCGATCCATGCTGCCGGCCGAAGCCGGAAAGGAACCGCAAGTTTATCTTTTGAGGATATAATTCTCACGTAGCCTCCAACTTTTGGCACCGAGGCCTTAGACCTCCTGCCGCTCTTTTTGTCCTGATTGATTGCCCTTCACGCGCCGTCACCTGCCAGGATCTGAACCGAATTCTGTCTCAAGTATAATCGTAGCGTGCGTGGATCCTCTCAGCGGCATCCGTATATTTGTCAGACCCTGAGGCAATCCATCGCAGATGCTTAAGATCCGAATGTTGGCTTGCGCCTGAGCAGAAGGGCGAGTTCATGCTCGGAACGCTGCGGCCTACCGCGGGCGAAAAGAGACCGCAAAAGTGCCCCGCTCTTTTCCGCAGAAGCTCCATCCCGCCAATGGATATTGGCATAGAATGTACGTCCAGAAGCAAGTGCACACGGGAATATTGGCTGCAGAGGAATCAGTCCATGCGCGGCTCCGGTGCTCCGAAAAAACTTAGACGTGTTGGGTTGGGCTAGGGTTTCATGACAAGGCAAAAGAGTTTTGCCGGTGCTCAGGTGTGTGTTGGTTGGAAATCCAGAACTGGGGAGGACAGAGATTTGAATTCCCGGATAAGCAAGCGGCATTGGGTTCTTCTGCCGCTGGCGCTCGCTCCATTATTTTTTTTCCCGAATGGCTCCGTGGCTCATGAAATGAGCCACCAACTTGTCTATCGCCAATTAACCTGCCACAAGTACGCTGCGGGAGATCCCGCCATCCCGAAGGACGTCCGCGAGGCTCGGAACCGTCCCGGGGCATCCGAAGCCGAGGGTCCGGGAGGCGTGCGCTGGAAAGCCAGTCCGCAAGGATTGACGGAGGCCCTCCCATCAGGAAAGACAAAAATCTGGACGCCCAAAGACGGCCTGCCCATCCTGCCGGTCACCAGCCTCGCGGTGGGGCCGGAAGGCTGGGTCTGGATGGGAACGCCGGATGGCGCCATTTGTTTTCGGCCTGAAGCCCGCGAAGGTGAGCGCTGGTTCTATTTCTGGGGCCGGCGTTACCTGGCGGATAACGCGATCCTGAACGTTGTCGCGGAACCTCACCAGGCGTGGATCGAAACGCGCGCGGGGACTTCACTGATCGATTTCAAGAAGTATACGCTGGAAGAGAAAAGCGCTCTCTTCATCAAGGGGCTTCAGCGCTGCAACGACCGTTATGGGTTGGTGGCCGAGTCCAACTTGCTGCGGCCCGGCGACCTGTCGTCGTGCAAGCCCGTTTCCAATGACAACGACGGATTGTGGACTTCGATGTATATTGCGTCGGAATGCTTCCGCTATGCTGTAACGCAATCGCCCGAGGCGCTGCGCAATGCCCAGAACTCTCTGAAGGGCCTGCTGCGCCTGGTCTGGATTACGGGCATTCCGGGCTTTCCGGCAAGATCCTACGTTCATCGCGGCCAAGGCGTTGGCACGGGTAAAGATTGGCATTGGGCTCCTGACAACACGTGGAAAT
This sequence comes from Acidobacteriota bacterium, assembly GCA_021784615.1. GTDB lineage: Bacteria > Acidobacteriota > Terriglobia > UBA7540 > UBA7540 > JAMCXS01. The sequence continues at coordinate 1,630 of JAJYHU010000249.1, forward strand.
GGGAGGGTGACACAAGTTCAGATGAGCTGGTGGGGCACTTTTTTGTTTACGGAGTCGCCTACGATTTGTTGCCGCCCCAGGACGAACTGGATCGCGAGGCCATCCGGAGCGCCGCCGTCAACATCGCCAACAACCTGCGCGAGCACGGCTGGAACCTGGCAGGATACAACGGCCGGATAACCAGGTGGGGAAAGTTCTCGCCGGCTTACTTCAAAACACCCGAAGGGCAGGACCAGGCGCCGCTGAATTCGCTTGAGCTGCTTGCATACTTGCGCGTTGCGTACCACGTCAGCGGCAACCGGAGCTTCCTTGAGGACTATCATCGGCTGATCAATCAGGATGGGTATCTCCGCCACGTTATGGAGGGTTTTTCTCATTTGCCCCCGCTGACCCATTTCAATTTCTCGGACGAACAGCTCGCCTACCTTTGTTTTTACCCGCTGCTTAAATACGAGCATGATCCGGGCCTGCGCGCTCAGTATCAAGCGGCTATGAGCGAACTTTGGCATCATGACGAGGCGGAACACAATCCGCTGTGGGATTACATTTACGAGGTGGGCGCCGGCGCCAACAATTACGACGCGCAGGGCGCACTCAATACTCTGGAGCGAATTCAGCTGGAAATGATCCATTGGACGGTCCACAACTCGCAGCGTCTGGATTTGCCCCTTACTCGACTGCCGAACGAGGATGGACACCGGCAGTCGTTGAAGGCTATCCCGCCCGATGAGCGCTGTACCTCTAAATGGAACGGGAATCCCTTCTCCTTGGATTGCGATGACGGCGGGAATGGGGTTGATGACGGCACCCTCTTCCTCCTGCCTTATTGGCTCGGCCGGTATGACAAGCTGCTCCAGCCTTGATGCCGGACCCGTTCGCCGGCGCAAGTTAAGCAAGCCAGGGAAGTAGCAGGCCCCGTCGCTCAACAAGACCCGAGGAGGGGCCTGCCAACGGCATGGCTTGGCGGAAAGCTATTTCCGGCAGGCCGAGCCGGAAGGTCAAGCCCCAAAGGCTCCCACCCGATAGTACCTATTGAGGAACTGAATCAGCCGGGGAGACGCCTGCCTTCGTGACGACCCTCCCCTTGTTTCAGGTCGGTTGCAGCTTCCATGACAACTTCCCTGCTGGCGGGTTCTTCTGCAATCGAGAAAGAAGCCCGCTCGAGTTCCACCTTCCCGGACCGTCAAGACTTTTGGGCGCTTGCCCTGCTTGCGTGCGGGGTGGCCCTCATGTTCTGGAAAGTGTTGTTTGCTTCCCAGATGCTCTTCTATCGCGACATCCTTAACCAGAGCTATCCCGCGGCGCAATTGATTCATGAAATTTTCCGAAAAGGGTTTCTGCCTTATTGGAATCCTTACCTGAACTTCGGACAGCCGATCCTGGAAAATCCCAATTCCTTGTTTTTTTATCCCACCACGCTATTGATCGTCCTTCTCCCCGTCCGGATCGCCTACAGTCTGCATTTCATTCTGCATTTCGTGCTGGCGGCCCTTGGAGCCTACTGCCTGGCGCGGCACTGGAGGCAATCACATCTAGCCGCCTTCTTTGCCGCCTTATTTTTCGCGCTGAGCGGACCGGTCCTCTCGTTGGGCAGCTTTTATAACGAGGTTGCGTGCGCAGCCTGGATACCCTGGGCGTTGCTTCTTACGGACTATGCTGTATCGGCCGGCTACCTTCGTCCCTGGCTTCTGCTGACGATGGTCTTTTGGCTGCAATTTCTTGCAGGCGAACCTTTCACCCTGCTTGCCACGTTCGGATTGTGCCTGGCGTTTGCGCTTTACCACGGAGGATTTTCCCGGCATCCCTTGGCGCGGCCGACCAGGCGAATTCTAGCGGGATTTTTTTTATCGGGATGCCTGATGATAGCGCTCGGCGCCGTGCAATTGCTCCCGGCTTTGGTTTTGTTGCGAGCTTCCCTCCGCGGCGCGATTGGCTTTCCCT
>JAJYHU010000167.1 GCA_021784615.1 Acidobacteriota bacterium
CCAGCGCCTGCGAACACGGGCCTCACGCCCGTTGAGATAGCAGAGAAACGAGGGCAGAAGGAAGAGCGCCAGCAAGGGATCGGTAACTCCTGAGATCCAAGCCACCGATTCGATGTGGACGGGGGTCAAGCCGAAAATCAGGGCGGCAATCATGGCCGTTCTGCGGTCTCGAACGATCCTCCCGACCAGCCGATAGACCAGGTAAGTGACCCCGACCTGCGCGCCAATGCTTACCAGATGCCATCCCGCCGGGTAGGGTCCAAAAATCTTGTAATTGATCAGCAGCAGAAGCAGAAAGACCGGCCGGTAATAGTTCCCCAAAATACTCGGGTAGGCGAAACTCCAGACTCCCTCAGTAAAATAGTGAGGAGCAAAGCGCCAATAATGCACCTGGGCATTGGCCAGAATCTGGCCCCGGTCGTCGTAGACGAAGTGAAACCAGAGGGTTCCACTATAAGCCAAAAATGTCAGGAGCAGGATTACGCCGATGGGCAGCCATCGCGCCTCGCTCGCAAACAGCCTCTGCTTCTCATTTATCAGGGATTGTTTCATTCTGCGGACCGGCCATCGCAAGCGGCTGCGGAGCGATCATATTCCGTGTTTCTTGGCATAGTGGCGGAAGGAGCGGTAGGACATATGCAGCAGTTCCGCGGCCCGGCGCCGCACGCCTCCCGCATGACGAAGCGCTTCGGACAAATATCGCTTTTCAACACATGCCATTTGACTCTCAAAATCAAGACCTTCGCGAGGAAATTCAATGCTTTTTTGTTCCGCCGCCCGAAGCCCCGCGACAGCTTCCGGGAACTGTTCAAGCCGGACCACGCCGTTCCGTTCACTGCTGACCGCGATTGCATGCTCAACAGCGTTTTCCAGTTCGCGCACGTTTCCGGGCCAGGGATGTTGCAGCAGGGCTGAGAGCGCGTCAGGCTCAAAATCCTTCACGGGTTTCCCCATCTCCAAGGCGAATTTTTTCAGGAAATGACGCGCCAGAGGTTCGATATCCTCGGGACGCTCGCGGAGCGGAGGAATGTGGATTGGAATGACGCTGATCCGGTAATAAAAATCCTCGCGAAACTGGCTTGCCGCCACCATGCTTTTCAGGTCCCTGTTGGTCGAAGCAATCAGCCGCACATCCACGGGAACGTCCTGAGTTCCGCCGAGCGGACGTACGGTCCTTTCCTGGAGAACCCGAAGCAATTTGACCTGCATGCCGGGACTGGTCTCGCCGATCTCGTCCAAAAACAGGGTTCCTCCGTTCGCCGACTCAATAATTCCCTTGCGGCTTGTATCGGCGCCCGTAAAAGCTCCCTTGAAGTAACCGAAAAGCTCGCTTTCAAGTAAAGTATCAGGAAAGGCGCCGCAATTAATGGAAACAAAAGCCTTCTCCCTACGCTGGCTTGCCTCATGGATGGCCCGGGCAATCAATTCCTTGCCCGTCCCGCTCTCACCGGTAATCAGCACAGTGCTGTTCGTAGGCGCCACCGTCCGAACCATCTCAAGGATGGCTGAGATTTTCTGGCCGCGGCCCACAATATTTTTCTGAGTAAAGACGCGCAGCAACTCCCGCCGCAAACGCGCGTTTTCTTCCCGCAAAGCAAGATCTTCAAGCGCCCGGCCCACCACCAGCTTGAGTTCTTCCACTAATTTGTCCGTCTTAATCACATACCGGTATGCGCCCAGGTTCAGCGCCTGGATCGCGCTGGGCATGGTCGGTACCGCCGTGATCAGGATAAAAGCCGCCGGACTATGCGCCGCCCGAGCGTGATCCAGCAACTCGATGCCTGTCAAATCCGGCATCCGAATATCGGCAATAATCACATCGTAGACCTGGGATTCGACCTTCTTCTTGGCCAGTTGCCCGCTGGTGACCGTTTCGACGACATGCCCCTCTTTGCGAAAAGTAATCTCCAGAAGCTGGCAGATCGACTTCTCATCGTCCACGATCAGTAATCTCGACATACGGTTAAAACGGGGGCCCGGCGGCCAGAATTCCACTCCTTTTCAATAATTTACGCATGCACTTTGGCCGCTTGAGCGGCCGCCGAAAGCTTCTGAACCCTGGGAACCTCAATGCTAAATTGCGCCCCATGGCCCGGAATGGAATCCACGTGGATGCGGCCGCCATGCCCCTGGATAATCTGGTAGACAATGGCGAGGCCCAGCCCGCTACCGCGGGGGAACGCCGCTTGAAAAGGCTCAAAGAGCTTCTCAATTTGCGATGCTGGAAGCCCGATTCCCGTGTCACGGAAAACGATGCCGACGGACTCGGAGCCGCCATCATCCACTTCGACTGTCAAGGTGCCGTCATCCGGCATGGCTTTCAGCGCGTTGTCGCAGATGTTCCAGAAGACTTGCCGGAGTTTGTCGGCATCCGCCACGATCCTAACGGGGTGCCCGGGCAGCCTGCGCTCAATTTGAAAACTCCGAGGAAGCGAGGGATGGTGCCCAAGAAGCAGCAGCGTCTCCTCTACCAAAACCAACACATCCACTTCCTGGAATTCGAAGCGCTGCTCGCGCGCATAGAGCAGAAAATCTGAAACCAGCTTGTTTAAGCGTTCTGATTCCTGGCTGACAATGCCCACCAATTTTCGCTGGTCGTCGTCTCCCGATGCCAGGCTCTCCAACACCTTCGCCGATCCCGCAATCGAGGCGAGGGGATTGCGAATCTCATGCGCAATGCCGGCGGACAGCCGCCCCAAAGTCGCCATACGGTCCTTTAAACGATATTCAGCCTCCAGCCGCTTTTGGGCGGTCAGGTCCTGGACGCTATAAACGTAGCCCGCCGTCCCGCTTTCAGGAATCACCAGCGGCGAAACAGAAACGCCCAGGATTCGGCTTCCGCCCTTGGGATGGCGGTATTCAACCTCCCTGCGGCCATGCGCCAGCGACAATTTCCGGAAAGTCTCCGATTGGGGATTTAGATCGCCAAGAAACCGGTCGATCCTCTCCCCGATGACGTAAGCCCGCTTGCAGCCCACAATTTCAATTCCGGCGGGATTCAGTTCCGTAATGGTCCCTTCCAGGTCCGTGGTGATCAAGCCATCGCGCATGCTGCGGATGACATTCTCATTGACGGCCTGGAGGCTAGCGACTTGCCCGGTCTTATCACGAAGTTCAGCCCCGGTTTTCCGAAGGTTTTCCGCCAGAAAGCTTGAAAGATACGCCACCGCGAAAAAGCCGAAGAGGCTGGCAAAAATCTTGACCTGGAGCGTCGCCAGGTCCACCGTCCCTGCGGAGGAGGTCGACAAGACTTGAAACATCGAATAGCGTGCGGCTAGATCAGGATATAAAACCGGCAAGTAAGCAAGCTCCAGCAATGCTCCCATCGCGACAAAGCTGACACCCGCCACCAGGAAGGCTCGCGCCCGCGGCAAAAGAATGCTGGCCAGAATGATGGCCACCAGATAAAGCGAAAAATAATTACTTTCCAGATCGCCAGTGACGTGAACGATCGCCGTAATGATAAGAATATCCGCAAAAAGTTGAAGGTAGGCTTGCAGGGAGAAATCCAGGCTCAGCTGATTGTAAATCAGGAAAAACAGGTTGACGATGTACCAAAGGATGACCGT
>JAJYHU010000396.1:0-12954 GCA_021784615.1 Acidobacteriota bacterium
CACTTTACTGGAAGGGAGGTTGATCGACCGCTCTTTTGCCTTTTCCGGCCTTCGGGCCAATTGAAAAACAACGATGACGACAACCAGGATTACCGCTACAGCCAGCGCCCTGATCCTCGGGAGAATACGCAGTTTCATTCGGCACACTCCTCAGAAGATTGGAAGCGTCCGTATTATCTCATAACAAAATGCCGATGAATCAATTTGTAACGTAGTCTCAACAAGGGACAGTGATACCCTTTTTCAGGGGAAAAGCGCGCGGCAGGATATTTGCGGGAAAAACACGGAATTGCGAACAACGCCTCAAGCAGCGACAGCTAGTCGCAAATGAGCGTCCTTTCCGGATACGCTGTCAGGCGTATCCGGTTCGATGACGCTAACTTAATCCTTGTCTTCCGGCTCAGGGGGAAGCCCTGGAGACTGGGCGGCAGATTCCTCAGCAGCTTTCTTTCGCCGCTCGGCCCGTTTCGCCCGCAGTTCCGCCCTCTGCTGCAGAACCTGAGTTCCAATCAGTTCCAAAACAGCGGTGTCGGCGCCGTCACCAGGCCTCCATCCCGTTCTGACGATGCGGGTATAACCCCCATTGCGGGAGGCAAATCGTTTGGCGACATCTTCAAAGAGCTTCTTGACCGCAGCAGCCGACAGGCAGTAACTTGCCGCAAGACGCCGCGCGTGCAAGTCGCCGCGTTTGCCCAAGGTAATGACTCGCTCTGCAATGGCGCGGGCTTCCTTGGCTTTGGGAGCAGTCGTCTCTATCCGCTCATCAAGTATGAGAGATGTCACCAGATTCCGCAAAAGCGCGCGGCGGTGTTCTGTATTCCTGCCGAGTTTTCTTCCATAGTTACGATGGCGCATGGTTAGCTTTCCTGCCCCCAAGCTTGTTGCTCAGAAGATTGGGGAGCCAGAGGAAGCGGATTGCCCCGCTCATCGAACTTCATGCCCAAACCCAATCCCATCGACTGCAGGATTTCTTTGATCTCGTTCAAAGATTTGCGGCCGAAATTCTTAGTCTTCAGCATTTCCTGCTCGGACTTCTGAACTAACTCGCGGATGGTCGCAATGTTGGCGTTCTTGAGACAATTGTAAGAACGTACGGAAAGTTCCAGTTCTTCAACGGAGCGGTCGAGGTTCTCATTGTAAACCACCGGGGACTTGTCCTCGCTGATCTCCTCGGAAGTCGAACCCTCGTCAAAGTTGATAAAGATATTCATATGGTCTTTGAGAAGCTTTGCAGCGAGGCCAATGGCATCCTGCGGAGTGACCGCGCCGTTGGTCCACACGTCCAGCGTGAGTTTATCGTAATCCGTCATCTGCCCCAACCGCGCAGCTTCTACGCCGTAATTCACTTTGCGAATCGGGGAGTGAACCGAATCAACCGGGATGTAACCGATGGGCAGGTCTTCATCAAAATTCTTTTCAGCGGAGATGTAGCCTCTTCCGTTTTTGACCCGCATCTCGATCCGCAAGCTCCCACCTTCACTCACCGTGGCGATATAGCCATCCTTGTCCAGGATTTCAATGTCGGCGCTTTCCTGAATCATGCGGGAAGTCACTTCGCCAGGCTTATCCACCTCAAGGATTAGCGTTTTGGGCCCCTCGGCGTCCATCTTTAGGGGAATTTGCTTGAGGTTCAAGATAATGTCCGTAGCGTCTTCCACTACGCCCGGAATGGAAGAAAACTCGTGCATGACTCCCTCGATTTTCACCGCCGTAATTGCGGCCCCTTCGATCGAGGAGAGCAAGACCCGGCGCAGCGCGTTGCCGATGGTTGTCCCGAAACCACGCTCAAAGGGCTGCGCTGTAAACTGGCCGTACTTGTCGGTCAGCGTATCCGTATTACACACCAGCCGCTTGGGCTTTTGAAAACCTTTCCAGAGCATATGTCCTTCACCTCCCTGAAGCCGCTACGGCGATCTTCAGTATTCTGAATCTCAAATCAAAAACTATTTTGAATAAAGTTCGACAATCATCTGTTCCTGGATAGGGAAACTCACATCCTCACGTTTGGGAACTGAAACCACTTGGGCCTTCAGGTTTTCCCGGTCAAACGCAAGCCAGGGAGGAACGCCGCGGTTCCCCGCAAGATCCAGCGCTCGTTGAATCGCCTGCAAGTTGCGGCTTCTTTCGCGAACGGTGATCGCCTGCCCAGGCACCACCTGGAACGAGGGGATGCTCACCTTTCGCCCTGACACTTCAATGTGGCCGTGCCGAACCAGCTGACGAGCCTCTGCCCGCGAGGTCGCGAGTCCCAGCCGATAGACAACGTTATCCAGCCTCTGTTCAAGCATCAGCAGCAGCATCTCGCCCGTAACGCCCTTTCGGCTGGCCGCCTTCTCAAAATAGTTGCGGAACTGGTTTTCGAGGACCTGATAAAGCCGCCGCACCTTCTGCTTTTCCCGAAGCTGAATACCATATCCCTGTGGCTTCGGGCGCCGAGCCTTCCCGTGCTCGCCTGGAGGAAAATTCCTCTTCTCGATAGCGCACTTATCCGTCAGACAGCGCTGGCCCTTTAAAAAGAGCTTCTGTCCTTCCCGGCGACATAGCCGACAGACTGCTTCACAGTATCTTGCCAAACAACCCTCCTCTGACTTCTCAACCGGATCAGCGGCCGCAGCAACCCCTCAAGGATTCAGTTCTCATCGCTGCTTGCCCGTTCTCCAACCCTTGCGGTTACACTCTGCGGCGCTTCGGCGGACGGCAACCGTTATGCGGAATCGGGGTAACGTCCTTCAGGTGCCGGACTTCCAGACCTGAGGCCGCGAGAGCGCGGATTGCCGATTCACGTCCCGCCCCGGGGCCTTTCACGCGGACTTCCACGGTCCGCATGCCGTGGTCACGAGCGGCGCTCGCCACCCTTGAGGCTGCTTGCTGCGCGGCAAACGGCGTCCCCTTGCGTGAACCCTTAAAACCCAGCGAACCCGCGCTTGACCAGCATAAAGTTTTGCCGTCTGGATCGGTGATGCACACCATTGTGTTGTTAAAGGTCGCCCGGATATGCGCCACTCCGTAAGGCACGACGCGCCGGTCTTTCTTTTTGAAGACTTTCTTCTTTCCCGCCTTTGCTGTTTCCTTCGCCATACTCCTCCATCAAACTTTTCGGCCTTGCCTCAGCCGCTGTCCCCGGCGCGAGCTTAGGTTTTTGCCGCCGCTTTCTTCTTATTGGCAATCGTCCCCTTGCGCGGCCCTTTGCGCGTACGAGCGTTGGTATGAGTTCGCTGCCCGCGCACCGGCAGGTTGCGGCGGTGCCGCATCCCTCGATAGGAACCGATTTCAATCAGCCGCCGGATGTTCAACCCGACCTCTTTTCGCAGATCCCCTTCGACTCTGCCTTCTTCCTCAAGGATCTGGCGGATCTGCGTCACTTCATGCTCAGTTAAATCCTTAACATACTTGTTCGGATCAATCTGAGCGCGAACCAGAATCGATAGTGACCGCGAACGCCCGATTCCATGAATATAAGTGAGTCCGATTTCCGCCCTTTTGTGGATCGGCAAATCAACTCCTGAGATACGTGCCATAAAAAGCCTCCAACCTGCCCGAACCGCCCTCAACATCAGAGAGGGTTCTTCCGGTTCAAATGTCTTCCTGAAACAGCCTAGCCCTGGCGCTGCTTGTGCTTCGGGTTCACACAAATGACCCGCAAAACACCAGCACGACGAATAAGCTTACACTTGCTGCAAATCTTTCGCACTGACGACCGTACTTTCATTCTCGACCTCTTGTTCCGTTCCGGCGCGTCTCCATGCAAAGCGCCCCACGCGAGCCCGCAACGGCTATTGCAACCCTAGGCTTGCCCGAATGGGAAGCCACTCAAGTCACTTATAGCGATAGACGATCCGGCCCCGCGTCAAATCATAAGGGGACAACTCCACCGCAACCTTGTCCCCGGGAAGAATTCGGATAAAGTTCTTCCGCATCTTTCCCGAAATGTGCGCTAGCACCCGGTGCTTGTTTTCAAGCTCCACGCGAAACATGGCATTGGGGAGCGATTCAACCACCGTCGCCATCACCTCAATGGCTTCTTCTTTAGCCATAGACCTTGTTTGCCAACTTTCCAACCTTAACCATCAGCGCTTCGGACACGCGCCCAATCCAAGGATCACAGGCGGGTCAGGACATCCGGCCCGTTGCGTGTCACCGCCACCATGTGCTCGAAGTGAGCCGAGCACGCGCCATCAACCGTAACCGCCGTCCAACGGTCATCCAAAACCCGCATAGCCGGACTGCCAACGTTGACCATCGGTTCGATCGCAAAAACCATGCCTTCCTTCAAAACCGGCCCGTACCCGGGCGATCCAAAATTTGGAATTTGGGGCTCCTCATGGAGTTGGCGTCCGATTCCGTGGCCCACGAACTCCCGCACAACTGAAAATCCGTTCCGGACGACATACTCCTCAACTGCCGAGGAAACATCTCCCAGCCGGTTGCCCAGCCTTACCTGGTCAATCGCCAGATAAAGCGACTCCTCCGTAACACGAAGGAGCCTTTTGAGCGGCTCAGAGATTGCTCCGACCGGAACCGTTAGAGCGGCGTCACCGTAGTACCCGTCGATGATCACACCCAAATCCAGGCTCACAATGTCTCCTTCATTCAGGCGCCGGTCCGAGGGAATGCCGTGCACAATCTGCTCGTTAACCGACGCGCATAAACAGCAGGGATACCCGCGATAGCCTTTAAAAGCCGGCTTGGCACCCGCCTGCTTCAGCCGTCGCTCCACAAACGCCTCCAGTTCCAGCGTCGTTACCCCCGGACGAACTTGCTCCCGAGCCTCCTCCAGAAGATCCCTGACCAATTTCCCGCACCGGCGAAGTTTTTCAATTTCGGCCGCCGACTTACAAATAATCATGTCCGCTTCAAAAAGTTCAGAAGCCTTTCCGTGATGGCTTCCGGCTCCCCGTTTCCGTTGATATCGTGCAAAGCATTCTTGCTCCGGTAATAATCAATCAGCGGAACTGTTTCCCGTTCATAGGCCAGCAATCGCTGTCGGATTGCTTCTTCGTTATCGTCCGGCCGCTGAAAAAGCTGACTGCCATCCTTATCGCAGATTTCATCCTGGCGCGGCGGGTTAAGGTAAACGTTGTAAATCTCGCCGCACTTGGAACAGACCCGGCGCCCTGCCAGCCGTTTGATTACCTGCGTCTGCTCCAATTGCAGATTCAGCAGCAGCGCGCGCTCACTCTCGCGCTGTTCCAGCAGTTGATCGAGAAAATGCGCCTGCCCCAAAGTTCGGGGAAACCCGTCAAGGATCGCGCCATTCCGGCAGTCCGGCTCGCTAAGCCGCTCTCCCACAATCCTGCACATAACGTCGTCCGACACTAAATCCCCTTTGTCCATTCTAGCCTTTGCGGCCAGACCCAAACCAGTCTCTTTCCGTGCGGATTCCCTCAATATATCTCCCGTCGAGATATGAGGGATGCCCAGTTCCGTTGAAACAGCACGGGCTTGCGTACCTTTGCCGGCGCCGGGCGGCCCAAAAAAAATCAGCATCTGCGCACTCATCCGTCTCTCTTAGCTTATCAGCACTCACGAAACGGCGCGCCGCCCACGCACTCGTCCTTTTTTCAAAAACCCTTCGTAGTGCCGCATGATCAGTTGTGCTTCTACCTGCTGGATCGTATCCATGGCAACGCCTACCACAATCAGCAGGGATGTTCCACCAAAATAAAAGTTGATCGCCAGACCATGCAGCAACCAGCCCGGAAGATGCGCGTCAAACCACGCACCTCCTAACCACACGGGCAAATGATTCACTCGCAGCCCGGCAAGCATGATTTCCGGGATTACAGCAATAATCGCCAGATAAAGGCCACCCACCCACGTAATCTTCGTCAGGACATCATCCAAGTAGTCCGCCGTCCGCTTGCCCGGCCGGATTCCTGGAATAAATCCTCCTTGCTTACGGACGTTGTCTGCAACCTCATCAGGGTTATAAATGATCGAAAGATAAAAGTGCGAAAAGAAGATGATTAAAATAACATATGTCAGAGTATAGAGAGGCTCGCCCCAGCCAAACGCAGTCTTGAACCAGGTGAGCGCCCTGCCAAAGGTGCCTTGCGTGCCCGCGAACAGCGCAATGGTCTGCGGAAAAGCCAGAATCGAAACCGCAAAGATGATCGGCATGACGCCGCCGCTGTTGACCTTGAGCGGCAGATGGGTCGAGACGCCGCCGAGGACTTTGCGGCCGACAATCCGCTTCGCGTATTGAATGGGGATGCGTCTTTCACCGCGCTCCACGAATACAATGAAGCCCACGATCACCAGCATAAAGGCCAAGAGCACGAATACAATGGGAAAGCTCCAGATACGAGTGACAAAAACGTTCTGGTAAAGATTCCCAATGGCCTTTGGCAGCCCGACAACGATCCCGGCAAAAATCAGGAGCGACATGCCGTTGCCGATGCCCCGGGCGCTAATTTGTTCTCCCAGCCACATGACAAAAACCGAACCAGTGGTGAGCGTTAGCACCGTGCCGAAAATAAAGGCCGGACCGGGGTGGTTCACTAAAGGCATATCGGCGGTGGATTCGCGCTGCAAGGCGATGGCAATGCCAAAGGCCTGAAAGGCGCTCAATCCCACAGTCATCCAGCGGGTATAATCGGTGATCTTCTTCCGCCCCAGTTCACCTTCCTTCTGCAACTTCTCCAAATGGGGCGAAACCACTCCCAGCAGCTGAATGATAATGGAGGCCGTAATATACGGCATGATGCCAAGAGCAAAAACCGTGAGGCGTCCCAGGCTGCCTCCGGAAAACATCGAAAGCAGTCCGAACAAGGTGTTGCCTAACCCGCTCAGAGCCCGTTCCAAAACAGCGGGGTTAATCCCCGGCGTGGGAATAAAGGAACCTAGCCGGTATACAGCCAGCATCGCCAGCGTAAACAGAATACGTTTCCGCAGATCCGGAATCTCAGTAATACTTTTGAGATTCTCCATCATGCGGAGATAACCTCAGCCTTTCCGCCGGCCTTCAGAATCTTTTCGCGAGCTGACTCTGAAAAATGGTGAGCCACCACATGCAACGGAGCTTTCAGATCTCCATCGCCCAGAATCTTAAGCCCATCCTGCAAGTCCCTGACAACGCGCCGGTCCACCAGCAACTCCGGCGTAACCTTCTCCTTCGCATCGAAGTCTGCCAAATCCCGAAGGTTCAGGACCGCGTAATGTTTCTTGAAGATATTCGTAAAGCCGCGCTTTGGAAGACGGCGATGCAAAGGCATCTGCCCTCCCTCAAAGCCGGGACGCATCCTCATCCCTGCCCGCGAACGCTGCCCTTTGCTTCCTCGCGTAGCCGTTTTACCATGTCCTGACCCCATTCCCTGGCCAGTCCGCTTGGCGCGCTTGTGAGCACCCCGCGGAACCCGTAAACTTCCAACATGTAAGGCCATATTGCCTACTTCGTGCCTTTCTTTGCTGACTTAGATTCTTTGGCTTCCACTACCCGGCGTTTCCGAGGTTTTTCTTCTTGCTGCTCCTTCGATGCGCTTTTCTTCTCAGAAGCGGAAGTCTGCACCTTTCGAACGCCAGCCTTCTTGCGCTGGCCTGAGCCCGCAGCTTCCGCCGCTTCGATCTCCGGGGCTTTTACCACCACCGATTCCGGAGCAGCCTCAACCGGGTTCGCAATTTTCTCTTTTGCCTTGGTTGGGGCCTCGGCCCGCACGACAACGTACTCAGGAATCGCGGCCCAGGATGGAAGCTCGGGCGCAGGAACCACTCGCAGCAAATGAGGAACCTTCGCAACAACTCCGCGGACCTCTACCGTGTCAGGACGCTCCACCACTTGGTTCAGACGGCTCAGACCGAGACTGGCCACCATCTCTTTCTGCCGGCTGGGAAGTGCAATCCCGCTGCGCACCCACTTAATATGAATCGTTCCGGTTTTCTGTCGCACTACGCACTACCCCCTAAAGGTCGTCGACCTGCTTGCCGCGCATCACAGCCACTTCTTCGGCGTTTCGTAGGCTCGCGAGAGCCTGCATCGTGGCCTTGACGACGTTGTGCGGGTTGGTCGTACCCAGCGATTTTGTCAGCACGTTCTGGACGCCTGCCGCCTCGAGCACGGCGCGCACCGGTCCTCCGGCAATCACTCCCGTGCCGGCCGGTGCAGGCTTCAATAAAACTCTGCCTGCCCCATAATGGCCAAGAACCGTGTGAGGAATCGTCGTTTCGTTAATATTCACCTTGCACAAGGACTTTTTGGCCGACTCAATGCCTTTGCGGATCGCCATGGGCACTTCTCGCGCTTTGCCGGTGCCATAGCCGACATGCCCATTACCGTCACCTACGACGACCAGCGCTGAAAAGCTGAGATTCTTCCCGCCTTTCACCACTTTGGTGACGCGATTAATTGACACTACTTGGTCTTTCAATTGCAGCGTATTTGGGTCAATGCCAGCAGACAAATTGAGCCTCTCCTTCGCGTTAAAACTTCAGGCCTTGCTTCCTTGCTTCATCCGCCAAGGCCTTCACCCGCCCGTGATATGCATAGCCGCCACGGTCGAAAACCACGCCGGAAATCCCAGCGTCCTTCGCCCGGCTCGCAAGCACCTGGCCTACAACTTTAGCTGCGGCTATGTTTCCGCCGCTTTTGAGAGTCTTGCGAATCTCTTGGTCGCAGGAAGACGCCGATACCAAAGTGTGGCCTCGAGCATCATCGACAACCTGGGCATAGATGTGCTTCAGAGATCGGAACACATTCAATCTTGGAGCCGGCAAAAGGCCGCGCACCCGGCTGCGAATTCGCCGATGAACCCGCCGGCGACGGACATTTTTTGAAACTTGGGTCAACATACCTTTTATTATTCCTCCCAGGGCCTAACCCTTGGCCCCCCCGGCGCCGGCCGCCTTGCCGGCTTTCTTCTTCAATTGCTCACCTGTGTACCGGACACCCTTATTTTTATACGGGTCGGGCGGTCGCAAGCCGCGGATATTGGCCGCGATCTGACCCACCAGACGGCGGTCGTATCCTTTGACTACCAGATGGGTCTGCTTTTCAACGCTAATCGATATGCCTTCAGGAATCGGGAGATCAATGGGATGCGAATAGCCAAGGGTAAAAACCACAACCTTTCCTTTGACTTCAGCCCGGTAACCGATCCCGACAATATCCAGTTGTCTTTCAAAACCCTTGCTTACTCCCATGACGGCGTTTGCGACTTCTGCACGAATCAGCCCTCGCAGCGCCACCTGGTCATCATTCTCTATCTGGGCAAGGTAGCGCGCGTCTTGCTTTTCCAAGCGAATCCCTTTCGGGAGAGGAACCCGAAGAGTGCCTTTCGGGCCCGTCACGGTCACTGCTGATGCCTCCGCCTGAACCGTAACTCCGGAAGGAATTTCAATCAATTTTCGACCTATTCTTGACATAACTTTCAGCCTTACCCGAGGTTCCGACCTACTCCACGTTACATAGGATTTCGCCGCCGACTTTGGCGCGGCGTGCCGCCTTCCCAGTCATCACCCCTTGCGGAGTCGTCAGGATATTAACACCCAAGCCCCCCAGGACTCTGGGGACTTCGCGGGCGGCGACATAGACGCGGCGGCCCGGCTTCGAAACTCGATCCAGCTTCGAAATCACGCCCAAACCATCCGTCCTGTATCGCAGGAAGACTCGAAGGGTCTTCTTTTTCCCTTCCTCGGCCACCTTATAATTGCTGACGTAGCCTTCTTCCTTAAGAACTCGAGCGATCTCAATTTTTAACTTCGACGAGGGCATATCCACACGCTGGTGCCGTGCGCTCAACCCGTTACGGATTCGCGTCAGCATATCAGCGACCGGATCAGAAACAGCGGACATAAGACTCCCAGTTCACAAAACTCGTCGCAGCCCGATCCCTTCCGCTGCGATCGTTGAAACCACTTACCAACTCGACTTCGTCACTCCCGGAATATCCCCGCGAAGCGCGAGTTGCCGAAAACAGAGCCGGCACATCTCAAACTTCCTCAAATAGCCGCGAGGCCTTCCGCAGATGCGGCAGCGATTTCGATGCCGTATCTTGAACTTAGGCTTCCGAACTAGCTTTGCCATCTGGCATAAACGTGCCACGCGTTATCCTCCTGCCTGCACACTGGAATCGCCTTGAGCGCGGCGCCGCTGCCCTTCGGAACGGAAAGGCATCCCCAGATGACGGAGCAGCGCCAGCGCCTCGGCGTCCGTCCGCGCATCGGTCACAATGGAAATATTCATTCCCTTGACTTTCTCAACCTTGGAATACTCAACTTCGGGAAAAACCAACTGGTCACGGAGACCCAGAGTATAGCTGCCCCGTCCGTCGAACGATTTGGTCGAGAGCCCGCGAAAGTCCCGAACTCGAGGGAGCGCCACATTAACGAGCCGGTCGAAAAATTCGTACATCCGGTCGCCACGCAGGGTCACCATCGTTCCGATCGGCATGTCCTTGCGCAGTTTAAAATTAGCGATCGATTTTCTCGCCCGGGTTATAACCGGCTTCTGACCTGCAACTTGCCCTAGCTCCCGCACCGCGGCGTCTAACAGCTTCACATTTTGACTGGCTTCACCCAGTCCGATGTTGACCACAATCTTGCGCAGCCGCGGAGCGGCCATGGGGTTTCCGTACTTAAATTCCTCCATCAGCGTCGGAAGAATTTCCGTTTGATATCTTTCTCTTAATCGCGCCGCCATATTCCCTTAATCTTCCTGAACTCTTAGGAGTCCAATACCTTTCCGCACTTCGCGCATTGGCGAACCTTCTTACCTTTAGCGCCACCCGCCATGCGTTGATGGCGGACCCGAGTAGCGCCACACTCACTGCATACAAGTGCCACGTTTGAAACGTTAATCGGGCCTTCCTTTTCCAGAACTCCACCCCGGATCTGCTTGGCCGGATTCGGGCGAGTGTGACGTTTAATCATGTTGGCGTGTTCAACAAATACTTGCCGCTTTCGGGGCAGCACCTGCAACACTCGTCCCGACTTTCCCCTGTCCCGCCCCGCGATCACCTGAACCTGGTCATTTTTCCGAATATCCAGCGATAAGCCCATTACAGAACCTCCGGGGCCAGCGAAACAATCTTTAAGAACTTTTTCTCACGGAGTTCGCGGGCCACCGGCCCAAAAACGCGAGTCCCGACTGGCTCACCCGCATCATTAATCAGCACAGCGGCATTCTCGTCAAAGCGGATATAGCTGCCATCCCGCCGCCGCTGCTCCTTCCGCATGCGAACGACAACGGCCTTGACGACTGTCCCTTTTTGAACAGCGCTCTCCGGAGCGGCTTCCTTCACCGCTGCCGTGATAACGTCGCCCAGTCCGGCCTGCAACCCCGTGCTTCCTCCCACGGGCAGAATACAGGAAAGCTTCCGGGCGCCTGAGTTATCGGCGACCCTGAGCATGGTGCGCATTCCAATCATCGTTCAGCCTCCGGGCCAGCGCCCACCTGAATCGCCTTAGAGACAACCTCGACCACTCGCCACCGCTTGCGGCGGCTAAGAGGGCGAGTCTCCTCAATTTTCACCGTATCACCCAGTTGACACTCGCCGTTTTCATCATGGACCAGAAATCTGCTCGATCTCCGCATAACCTTCTTATAAAGCGGGTGCATGATCTTCCGATCCACCGTCACAACGATGGTCTTCTGCATCCTATTGTTACTAACTACCCCGATTTTTTGCTGTCGTTTTTGATTCGGCATTCCGGATCAACCTTGTCCCTATGCCCGTCCGCTCTGGCGAAGCCTCAAGCTTGCGCCTTGGCGCGCAGTTCCAGCGCCCTTTGCTGACGCACCGTCTGCACACGGGCAATCCCTTTCCGAAGCTGGCGTATTACAGGAAGTACGTCTCCCTGACCGCCCGCGAGCTGAAACCGCAGGCGAAGAAGCTGCTGGGTGAACTCCCGCTGCGAACTCTTTAATTCTTCGTCAGTCCATTCCCGCATATTGTCCGCGGGCCATTTCCACTTTTTATCCTTCTCAAGTTTCACGCCCAGATCTCCTTCAAAACTCAGTGTGACGCTTCAATCCGCGTCACAAATCGGGTCGACAGGGGCAGCTTGTCACTCGCCAGCCTGAATGCTTGACGCGCCTCGGCTTCCGTCACACCCTCAATTTCAAATAAAATCCTGCCCGGCTTTACAACCGCCACCCAAAACTCCGGCGCGCCTTTTCCCTTTCCCATACGCGTTTCCGCCGGCTTCTTGGTTACCGGCTTATCCGGGAATATCCGGATCCAGAGCTTGCCACCGCGTTTCACGAAACGCATAATGGCAACACGGCTCGCTTCAATCTGCCGGTCGGTGATCCAGCCCGGCTGCATAACCTTCAACCCAAAGTCTCCGAAAGAGATCAGGGATCCACGCCACGCTTTCCCGTGCATTCTCCCGCGCTGCTGCTTCCGGAACTTCACTTTGCTTGGCATTAACATATTTCGTCCACCTTGGGTCCTGCCTCCCGAACTCCGGGATTACAAGATTCGAGACCTCAAACGGCAGCCGGTCCGGCAGCCTCCTCAGCTTGCGGCACCCTTGACGGTCGACGCTTCTGCTCAAGGATTTCGCCGTTATAGATCCAACACTTCACTCCGATTACCCCGTAAGTTGTCATGGCTTCAGCAAGCCCGTAGTCGATATCCGCACGAAGAGTGTGAAGCGGCAACCGCCCTTGCAGATACCACTCCGAACGCGCGATTTCAGCCCCATTCAGACGCCCGCCGACCCTGACTCGAATCCCTTTGCAACCAAACCGGAGGGCCGCATCCACGGCCTTGCGCATCGCCCGCCGGAAAGCCACGCGCTTCTCAAGCTGTAGCGCAATGGATTCTGCGACGAGTTGGGCGTTCAACTCAGGGCGGTGCACTTCCTGGATATTGATCGGCAGGACTTCCCGCCCGGTGCGTTTTTGGACCTCTTGTCGCAGTCGGTCAATCTCCGCCCCTTTGCGCCCGATAATAATACCCGGCCGGGCCGTATGGATCGTGATCTTCAGCTTGTTTCCCGGCCTCTCGACTTCAA
>JAJYHU010000396.1:12964-16881 GCA_021784615.1 Acidobacteriota bacterium
CGACTTCAATGGAAGAAACTCCCGCGCTGCGAAGCTGGGTTTTGAGCTGGCGCTTCAGCTTCAAGTCTTCATGCAGCAGGTCCGCATAGCCTTTTTTGGCAAACCACCGCGACTTCCACGTCTTGATGTGTCCCAGGCGGAATCCGTAAGGATGTACCTTCTGTCCCACTTACAACCTCCTTCAGCAACCCTGCTTCTGCCGCTCGACCGACACGCATTGATCAGCGCAAATCTGAGCAGCCCACCAAACCCTCTTCACGACTGAGACTCCCGAGCCTCAACGACCACCGTGATATGGCTCATACGCCGCTGGTAGTGGTATGCGCGCCCCATGGGAGCAGGCCGAATCCGCTTCATCCGCGGCCCTTCATCAACGTAGGCCTTTGAGACCACCAGCTCGTCAACATCCACAGATTCCGACTTCTGCTCAGCGTTCGAAATCGCCGCCTGCAAGATCTTGATCACTTCCTGAGCGACTCGCTTCTTCGTGAAGCGCAACACGTCGACCGCAACGCCAACGTTCTGCCCGCGAATCAGGTCAACGACAAGCCTGGCCTTCTGCGGTGAAACTCTTAAATACTTTCCTGTCGCTTTCGCTTCCATCGTTTATCTCAAATTCTCCGGCTCCGCCAAAGCGCGCTTACCGCCCCACGCGAGCAGGCGATGAAGTCCGCTCAGTTGCTACCTTCATGCTGTGGCCCTTGAAGGTACGCGTGGGAGAAAACTCACCCAGCTTATGGCCGACCATATTCTCCGTGACGTAAACAGGAATAAACTTCCTGCCGTTGTGGACCGCGATGGTGTGCCCGACCATCTCAGGAACAATCGTCGAACGCCGCGACCAGGTCTTGATCACCTTCTTCTCGAACCGCCTATTGAGCAGTTCGACCTTTTTGATGAGGTGATCATCAATAAAGGGTCCTTTCTTAAGCGATCTCGACAATCTTCCCTCCCTACTTCTTCTCGCGGCGTCTCACAATAAACCGGTCTGTCAGCTTATTGCGCCGCGTCTTAAATCCCCGCGTGGGCTGTCCCCACGGGGTTACAGGATTCCGTCCGCCAGACGTTTTGCCTTCGCCACCGCCCAAAGGATGATCAACCGGGTTCATGGCTACTCCGCGCACCGTGGGCCGAATTCCCATCCAGCGCTTCCGGCCTGCTTTCCCCACCGTGACGTTCTCGTGGTCAAGATTCCCGACCTGGCCAACCGTCGCAGTGCAGTCCACATGCAGGCGCCGAACCTCTCCCGAGGGCAGGCGGACTTGAGCGTAGTCTTCCTCTTTGGCCACCAGTTGCGCGCTGCCCCCTGCGCTCCTCACCAACTGCCCGCCCTTTCCCGGCCTAAGCTCCAGGTTGTGCAACATGGTGCCGACCGGGATATTCTTCAGGGGTAGCGAGTTGCCGACCACAATATCAGCTTCCGGTCCGGATACAACCTTATCCCCAACTTTCAACCCTTGCGGATAGAGGATATATCGCTTATCGCCGTCCGCATAATGCAGAAGCGAAATAAACGCCGACCGGTTCGGATCGTATTCAACGGTCGCCACCTGCGCCGTAATTCCCACCTTGTCACGTTTGAAATCAATGACACGGTAATGGCGCTTGTGCCCTCCGCCCCGGTGCCGAATGGTCACTCGCCCCCGGTTGTTCCGTCCCGAAATGCGGTCCTTGGATTCAAGGAGCGCCTTGTGCGGCTTTGAAGTCGTGAGTTCCTCGAACCCCAAGCCGGTTTGGAACCGTCGTGTTTTCGTGTAAGGCCTGTAAGTCTTAATTGCCATAATCTTCCGCTCGTCGATGGGAAAGCGATCCGTTAAACCGTCTCGGCGTACTCCGGAACCTTCGTTCCAGCTCTCAGCTTGACGTATGCCTTTTTCCAATCTGACCGCCGTCCTTGCGTCTTGCCGCGCCTGCGGACTTTGCCGCGAAAGGAGGCCGTATGAACAGACTCAACCTTGTCGCGCAGTTCCACGAACATCTCCTCAACCGCCTGCTTGACTTCTCCCTTGCTGGCGCGAGCGTGCACCTGAAAACATAGCGTGCGCGCCATATCTTTCAAATCAACGCTCTTCTCCGTGATGATGGGCTTGCGAAGAACTTGATGAGGGCTTCTCTTCATCGCAACGACTCCTCGAGCCGCGTCAAGGCTCCCTCCGAAATCACCAGACAATCGTGAGTCAGCACGTGGTACGCGTGAAGCTCGTGATGGCGCATTAAATCACATCCCGGAACATTGCGAGAGGAAAGTTCCAGATTGCGGTCCCTCGCCTCATCGACAATCAGGATTTTAGGACTAACCTCAAGCTTGCCCAAAGCTCCAACAAATACCTTTGACCTGGGCTCCGAAAGGCTCAGCCGATCGACAACCGTCATTTTGTTTTCCTGGTACTTTGCAGCCAATGCGGAACGCAAAGCCCCGCTCAAGACCTTCTTGGGAAGCTTGATCGCGTAATCGCGGGGCTTCGGGCCGTGAGCAATCGAGCCATGGCGCCACAACGAACTTCGAATACTCCCCGCGCGGGCGCGACCGGTTCCCTTCTGCCGCCAAGGCTTTTTGCCGCCGCCGGAAACTTCGCCCCGGCTCTTGGTTGAGTGAGTACCGCGACGCAAGTTGGCCAGATAGGCCTTCGTCGCCTCCCACAACAAATCCGCGTTGGGCTTGACCGCAAACACTTCGTCGGCCAACTCCAACTGCTTTACCGTCTGACCTTGCAAGTTCTTTACATCAACAGTTGCCATAATTTCACTTCCCGAACACCTTGCGGCGCCAATGCCTATTTGTGAAAGGCTCTGGCCTTCCGCACCATCACATACCCGCCGTTAGGCCCCGGAACCGCGCCCTCGACAAGCAGCGCATTGTCTTCCGGAAGAACTTGAACCACCCGCAAGTTCCGAACCGTAACACGG
This sequence comes from Acidobacteriota bacterium, assembly GCA_021784615.1. GTDB lineage: Bacteria > Acidobacteriota > Terriglobia > UBA7540 > UBA7540 > JAMCXS01. The sequence continues at coordinate 15,872 of JAJYHU010000396.1, forward strand.
CTCGCCCCCATATGCCCGGCAGCTCGCATTCCCTTGAACACTCTTGAAGGAAACGATGAAGAACCAATCGACCCGGGCGCCCGGTGAAACATGGATCCGTGCGCTCCTTCGCCGCCGCCAAAGTGGTGCCGCTTATGAACTCCCGCAAACCCGCGCCCTTTGGACGTTCCAATAACATCGACGTAGTCGTCGACCGCAAACTGGTCCACGAGAACCTTGTCCCCCACCTTCACTTCCCCGGCGTCCTCATCCAAGCGAACTTCCCGGAGAAAGCGCGCAGGGTTCGCCCCGGCACGCTTGAAATGCCCTTCCGTCGCCTTCGTCAGGCGGCGCGGCGCCGGAACCTCAACCAAGCCAAGCTGGGCAGCCTCATACCCATCTTTTGTCGCGGTTTTCCGTTGAATCACCACGCACGGGCCAGCCTTCAGGAGAGTGACGGGAACAGCATCACCGTTTTCACCGAAAACCTGTGTCGTCCCCAGCTTTTTTCCCAGAATTGCCTTCACCATAATCGCTTCACCACGATTCGAATTCCCAGCAGGACGCTCGCACGCCTACTTCGTGTGCTCTTTCCCAAAGGCCTTGATCTCGATGTCGACTCCAGCAGGCAGGTCGAGCTTTGTCAGTGCGTCGATCGTCTGCGTGGTCGGCTCCAGAATATCCACCAGCCGCTTGTGAGTACGGATCTCAAACTGCTCGCGCGACTTCTTGTCCGTGTGTGGCGACCGCAGAACGCAATACTTATTCTTCACCGTTGGCAACGGGATCGGACCCGCCACCTGCGCCCCGGACCGCTTCGCCGTGGACACAATATCTGCGGCCGACTGGTCGAGAACCCTGTGATCGTATGCCTTCAACCGAATTCTTATTTTTTGATGCAGCATATCCGCCTATTTATTGAATGATTTCGGTGACGGTACCTGCGCCGACCGTATGGCCGCCCTCGCGAATGGCAAAGCGCAGTCCCTTCTCCATCGCGATCGGCGTAATCAGCTCGATTTCCATCGACA
>JAJYHU010000077.1 GCA_021784615.1 Acidobacteriota bacterium
AAGTATGTCGGCGGAGACCAGCGGTTCAAGCCGCTTGGCAGGGCAGTCAGCTCTGCGCGGTTTCAGATGGTCTTCCCCGACAGCGCCCCTGCAAAGATCCTGCGCCGCGGCGCGCTGACCTGCGTGGGAGAAGCCTTCGGCTGCGATTTCACGCTCGAGCCCCTGGACCTGAATCCTTAATACCAAGCTCATTGAATCATTTGAACTGAAATCGCAACACTTACGAGATTCCTCGCCGCCCTTCGGCTTCGCTCAGGGCAGGCTCGTTACCAGCTTAGGCTGTAAGGCAATTCAAATAATACGGAGCGGAAAAACAACATGACCCAGCGTGAAATTACCAGGCGTGGTTTCTTGAGTTCGGCTGCAATTGGCGCGACGGCCCTGGTCGCAGGTGAGGGGCTTTCGGCGGACGAGGCCAAGGCTCAGGCAAAACCGGACCGATGCGAAAATAGCGAGTCGCTAAAAGTCGCACTTTTGCAAATGACGTCCTCTATTATGAATCCGGAGGCCTCATCCCCGTGGGAGATGATTGTAATGGACGCGGAGGCGGTGAAGCGGCACCAGGAACAAAATGTCCAACGCGCAGACGCCTTCTGTCGTCAGGCAGCGGGCCTCGGCGCGGACATCGCTCTCTTCCCTGAGATGTGGAACATCGGCTATGCCGTTTTTGATGCAAAGCAAAAAAACGCGAAAGAGGGCTGGCTCCGGTTGGCCGTCGACAACGAAAGCGCCTATATGCGCCACTTCATTGCGCTGGCTCGGGAACTGAATATCGCAATCGCCGTCACTTTCCTGCAAAAGTGGAACCCCGCTCCGCGAGATACTGTTTCGATCATCGCGCGCTCGGGAGAGATCGTGCTTACGTACGCGAAAGTTCACACTTGCGACTTTACTCCTACTGAAGCTTCTCTTACGCCGGGAGATGATTTTCCTGTTTGTACGCTCCACACCAGGGTCGGCCCGGTTCAAGTTGGCTGCATGATATGTTATGACCGCGAGTTTCCTGAGTCTGCTCGAATCCTGATGCTGAACAACGCTGAGGTCATCCTGGTTCCGAACGCGTGTGGAATCGACCAGCGAAGGACGGAGCAACTCAAAACCCGCGCCTTTGAAAATGTTGTGGCCATTGCAATGACAAACTACGCAAGCCTTCCCTTCGACGGAAATTCCCAGGCATATGATGCCACTGGCAGGAGCCTTGTCGATCCCATCAGCGGCGGTGCTGAAAAAGTACAGATCGCCCGGATTAACCTGCCCAAATTGAGAGAGCATCAGAAGAAAACGATTTGGGGTAATGCGTTTCGGCGCCCCCGCAAGTACAAGGCGATAATTTCAAATAAGGTTGCCCCGGTCTTCGAGAGGAAGAATTTCTTCGGTCAACCTTTTGACCGGGAGAAGCGATAAAACCTGCCGGCAGGTGCCGAGTAGCGAAGAGTCTCGTTGCGCAGAGACTCTTCGGGTCTTCGTGGGAACTCCCGAAAAGCCGCAGACCGCCAAGGCGGCGGTCTGCGCCACCATCTCAGGGTTCATAGCGGCGCAGGGACATGCGCCCTGGCGCTTCTACTTCGTGGCAGGGGGAGCGGGTCCGCCTGGCCAATAGCCTCCCAGCATCGGGGGTAGGGAAACCGAGGGAGGATAGTGACACCATGTAGGTTCTCCCAGCCGCGAGGGCGGAAGCTCCGACGGGATGGGAATGACCAGCGGCGGATTGGGTTTTTGCGAAAAATTAAAGCAATCACGCATGTCGTCGGCGTGGGCATCCCGCCAGGTAAGGTGCGGCAAATCAAAACGCTCCTCAATGAACTTCAACATGGAAGTGAAGTCGTAAGTGTAATGTGAAATGTGGCCCGGCCGGCTGTAAGGTGAAATCACCAGGGTGGGAACCCGCGGTCCGTAGCCGAAGCTGTCCACCTGAGGCGGCGGCTCGTGGTCGTAGAAACCGCCATAGTCATCCCAGGTGAGGAAGACCACGCTATCATTCCAATAGCGGCTCTGCATCAGCGCATTGATCAGCCGTGTTACGTACCACATGCCCTGGGCCACGGGCGCGGCGGGCTCCGGCGGATGCTCGCTGTCCTGATCATCCGGCACCAGCCAGGACACCTGCGGCAGCGTTCCCTGCCGCAAATCCGCATAGTATTCCTTCTCGTCCACAAGGTGGGCCATAGCCTGGGGATTGTCGCGCACCGATTTGAATCCCGGCAGCGGATTCCAGATGGAGTACTTCTTGGGGTCCGGATAATCCAATCCGCCGGTAGGGTGTCCGGGAGGCACGGGCCGCGTTTCCACGTAATACTTCCAAGTCACTCTTGATTTGCCCAGCAGGTCCACCATCGTGGCAAAAGTGAGGCCGTCCGGCTCATCCAGCAAATCCTCCGCCTGCTTGAGGCCGGCGTTCACCACCAGGCCGCCCGATTGCGCCGCGACCGTAAAGAGGTGGTTCGGACCGCTCGGACCCATGAGCGAGGAAAAGAAATAGTCGCATAGGGTAAAGTGTTTCGCATATTTCCAATAATTCGGGATGTCGCGTTGATCGAGGTAGGCCATCGTGAAAGGAGTGCCCTCAGCCCAGACGAAGCCGTCCATCAGGCCATTGTCGTAGTCGGCGTGCGCAGCGTTCCATTCGTGGCTCAGGTCACAGACGGGCTGCCCCGGCGGCATGTGGAAAGGCTTGATGCATCTCTTCGAACCGGGCACGACCGGCAGGCAGGTGCCGGGCGGTATGCCGTCCGCCCGCGGATAGGTGCCGAAATAATTATCAAAAGTGCGGTTTTCCTGAATAATCCAAATAATGTGGTGAATCCTACCAAGGCCCGAGGGCGGCAGTCCGGTCGTGCGGCGCGCCTGCGGATGAGACGGCCTGGGAAACGCCTGGGCCGCCGTCCACCGGGGAAGTCCCAAAATCAGCGACATCAACAGCATCAATGTGGTGCTTCGCATCTTGTGTCCCTTCGCGCCCTTCTGCAGGAACAATTCATGACTTGCCCCTGCAGTTGTAATGTTCGCCAGACGGCGCAGTCCTTTCAGGTGCCAGATTCTTCGTTCCATTCACGGTGTTGTATTCTAGCGCCGTTTTGCGGCTCCGGCGCTTCTTTGTCACGGTCGTCGGTGGCCGGGGCATTGCACCAACGGGTAGCACGAACCAGAGGGTTTCTGGTCCGCGGGTCTTTGTGGGAACATCAGGGAAAAGCCGCAGGCTACCGCCAGCGTCATCAGCAGCGCGAGAGTCGCAAACGGAGCGAGCCGCGATCAGCCCTAAGAAGATTATCGAAGGCATGTATAGAATGGTGCTTCGGGGAAGAAGGTTCACCGCTTCCTCCAATGATGTGAAGGATATTGAAATTGGCGTGAGAATTTGCCCCTTGTCATGCCATTCCCCTGGATTCGCTCTGAAGAACGACGTGACTGGAGCCACCTCGGAATGGAATCCAGATGTTTACCATTTATTGACTTCTCGATGCAACTGATTTCAAGAAGTCGCGCGGGTGTTATTTGCGTACTGACCGGCGAGCGTTATCCTACGCGCAGAGCGGCATAAAGCC
>JAJYHU010000398.1 GCA_021784615.1 Acidobacteriota bacterium
TTGTGCGTTCCTCTGCGGCTTTCCATCAGGCAATCGTCAAGTATTATGAAATACATCATTGATATGATCTTGTGCAACTGTCGAATTAAAAACAATTCCCACAATTAAACCCCGCAGAGGAGGGCAAACCGCGCTACCTGCTTTTGCCCCTGCCGGGGCTGTTGGCGGACGAACGCGAATTTAAAGGGAACACCCGCAGGCCTCAAAACCGGAGGACCGCGCTTTTACGGCGCGAGGGAGCTTGCGCCGCTTCGCAAGAGCGCTGGAGGCTTTTCCGGGCACAAGGTACTGGGGAGCAATGGAAAGGGTTACAGAGACTTCTCCTTTGGCAGAGGTCCGGAAACCCGCGTTTTTGCCGTCATAACTGATCACTGAAACGCCTGATGCCGGGACGGGAACCTCGACAGTGTGCGGCAAGCTTGAGGTGGTCCAGACAACCCAACGGGCCGCCTGCCCGCGGCGAAAAACCAGGGCGTAATCGTCCGGCCGCCCAAGCTGCAAGCGCTTTTCATAGCGGTAATTTTTCAGCACGCGCGTCAGCGTCCGGGCAGCCCAATATGCAGGCTTGGGGGTGTAAACAGGACGCCGGCCCGGGTGGTAAGGGAAGCGCACCAACCCGAAGTGGTGCTCCGTGTAGTGCGGGTCGGGCCCGTCATCATGCCAGTCGTACCAGATTGAAACCGGAATGCCGTTTGAAAGGTTGGTCAACCATTCGCGCGCCACGAACAGCGCCTGCATCCTGTCCGTTCCGTTCCACTTGGAAGCGGCCGTGTAGCCCCATTCGCCGGCGATGATGGGGATCTGTTTTCCGGGCGGCGCGTATTGGGCAATCAGCTTGCGAATCGCGCGGTAGTCGGCGGCCGCGGTTTCCGGATCGGCCTGGCGGTAGGGATGCACAGAAACCGCAGACCAGTAGTTCAGGAGTCCGGCCTTAAAGCACCCCTGCAAAAACGGCAACTGCTTTGGGCTGATGGCCGCGAGGGCCGGACCGATGAAGGTGGCGTTGGGGTTGGCCGCTCGAATGGCTTTTCCCGTTGCGAGCGCCAGCTTGGCGTAGTCTGAGACGTTGGCCTTGGGCTTCCAGAATTCGCCGTTCGGCTCATTCCACATTTCCCACAGAATGCCTTGGCCGCGGAAATGGCGCACCGAGGCCGCAGCCCAGCGCGCAAACGCCTGGCGGCCTTCTTCCGTGTAAGGAGCAAGCCCCTGATCGTAAAAAGGGTTCCCGTAATCGAGGATGAAAATGGCCCGGATGTGGTGGGCCCGAAGCGCCGCCACAAGCCCGTCATAAGCCGCAAAGTCATATTGTCCCTTTTGGCGCTCGGTGGACGCCCACGTGAAGTCCATGCGAATCCAGCGGACTCCCGTGCTGGCCAGCATCCGCATTTCACCCGGGCGCGGCGCGGTGAAATGAATGTTCACGCCCAGCGCTTCCGGAACCGTGGGGTGAACGGGAATCTGGGCTTGAGCCCGAGGCGCGGCCGCTCCCAAGGCCCACAGGATGAATGCGGACAATAACCCGCTCCGCAGTTTGCGCGACAACGATGATCTTGTGTTCATGGCTGAATTTTCCCCCGGATCGGTTTTGTCATTCGGCTGCGGCGGACGCAGACGGTTGGATTATAGCGCCTGCGGTCTTCGGAAGCGGCGATTTTACATCGCCTTCATTTCAGGAAAGGCCCAGGGCGCAACTCCGGCGCCGTGGCTGCCTGTTTTACGCGCCGAACTGGCGCAGGTGGTGGTCCAGGTGAAGGTATCCCAGGCGCATCCAGTCCCGCTCCGGCATCCGGCCAAAAAAGGGATGGGCGGGCCACTCAAAGCCGACGGGCCGTTTGGTATAGCGGTCAATCAGCTTTTTCAGCTCCTTCTTGTCGCCCTCAAATTCTCCGGGAGGCGTTCCGGCCGCTTTCGGATCCCATTCGGGCGGGCCCTTCACTCCCCGCGGCCACCGGACTGGGACCCACAGCGCGGCATAGCGAAACGGACGCCGCGGAATCCAGCGGCTGGCGGGACGCACTTCCCTTTCTCCCAGGCAAGACCGGAAGGCGTCCGAGAGATGGCAGATCATCTCGTGCGCGGTCATTTCACCCCAGCGCCGACGGCTGGCCGGACGCACACCTCGCAGCCGGTTCAGGATTTCAATCTTGTCGTTCGGATTGGCTAGCGTCTTCATTTTTCCCCGCCCACTATTCTAACCCGAACTTTGCGCTGATAGAACCGCACCGCGCAGCCGGTAACCACGGTTAGCGGATTTCCAACCGTGGGTATTTCTCCGCGGGACCGCCCTCGGTGCGCCACCAATCACCGCAAAATCAAGCTAACGGTATATACCGCGGTCTCTCTAAATGCAAGGAAGTACAAGAATCACGAATTACAATCGCTCAATCACCCGATCACTCAATCACGAATGGCGTCAGGAATCACTCAATCACACATTCGCAAATTGGACCGTGGCTGCGCGTGGCACGCCGGGCGGCAGCTTGCTAATAGATGTAAACGTACGCAGCTTTGTAGCGGGACAGATCGCGGGTGGGGTTGCCGTTCATGCCTTTCTCAAGGAAGTAGAGTTCGATGTCTTCCGCGTCCGACATGGAGTTGGCCGGCCACTCGGCCCAGCGGTCGACATTCTGGACCTCGGCAACTCTCAGGTGCTTCCTGCGCTCTTCAGGATTGTTCGTAAGCCCGATTTTCCAGAGCGAATAAGACATGGAAGGGCCGACCTTGAATTCAATTCCTGCGATAATGCTTGCTTTCATTGCCATGAGTTTCATTCTCCTCGCTGCGCGCGCGGAGCGTCTGCGGCCTGCGCCTGATAACCGTATATAACGCGCCTGAATCGAACGCAAGGAACGAAAGGCCCATGTAGGGAGTTGCCATTGTGCAGTTTATAAAGCCAGGTTCTGAGTTCTGGGTTCTCAGGTAAAAGCCGCTGCTCGATCTACCTGCCGGCGCGTTTTTCGAACAGGCGGGCGCGCCATCCGCCCGTGTATCTGTGTCCCTGGGTCGCGGGGTAAACTTCATACACGGCCAATTCCCCGCGGGCCAATGAGAACTTGTATTCCGGTGATATTGATCTCGCCTTGAACAGGCGCTGAGAGTTCAGAAACTCGATCCGGAAACTGTAGCTGCCAGGCGGGACCTCAAAGCACGCTCCCTGGCCTCCCATCAGCGTGGCCTGCTGATAATTGCTCAAGGAAACCCTCGATTGCTCTACATTCAATCTGCCGTTGATTTCAGGCTCAAAGAAGCAGGCCTGGGAGGCCAAACCCAGCTTCTGCATCGGGGCGGAAGCGCGCGCCCAAAGCGAAGCACCCGCCAACTCCACAACCATCATCAAGAAAACAACCGATTTCATCCCAGTTACCCTCCTGCGCGGCAAGATCGCCCCGGTTCTGCGGGGCAATTCCTGAACCGTCCCTATAAAAGCAAATCGGGCCGGCAAATGCCAGCCCGTTTAGGACGGCGCTTATAGAGCGCCGCTACAGAAAAGCAAAACGCCCCAGCACAAGGCTGAGGCGTTTTGCAAAATTAATCCCGGCGGCGACCGACTCTCCCACGCAGTCACCCGCGCAGTACCATGGGCCCTGGAGGGCTTAACTTCCGTGTTCGGGATGGGAACGGGTGTGACCCCTCCGGTATAGCCGCCGGAAAACCTTTAAGATCGGGAGTCAGAACCGTGCGATTCCACGGATTTTTCTGACTGCTGGCTTCCGATTCCCGTCTTCCTGAATAGTGTGGCGTTTCTACAGTGTACGCGAGCAAAGGAACGCTGTGTGCTGAACAGAATTTATGGTCAAGCCGAACGGGCGATTAGTACCAGTAAGCTCAACACATTGCTGTGCTTACACCCCTGGCCTATCAACGCGGTAGTCTTCCGCGGCCCTTCATAGGATTCTCCATGAGTAGCTGGCTCACATTTCATCCTTGGGAGATCAGATCTTGGGGCGCGCTTCCCACTTAGATGCTTTCAGCGGTTATCGCTTCCAGACTTCGCTACCCAGCCATGCCACTGGCGTGACAGCTGGTACACAAGAGGTCTGTCCATCCCGGTCCTCTCGTACTAGGGACAGCCCCCCTCAAATCTCCTACGCCCACACCAGATAGGGACCGAACTGTCTCGCGACGTTCTGAACCCAGCTCACGTACCGCTTTAATGGGCGAACAGCCCAACCCTTGGAACCTTCTACAGCTCCAGGATGCGATGAGCCGACATCGAGGTGCCAAACCGCTGCGTCGATGTGAACTCTTGGCAGCGATCAGCCTGTTATCCCCGGCGTACCTTTTATCCGTTGAGCGATGGCCCTTCCATACAGAACCACCGGATCACTAGGCCCGACTTTCGTCTCTGCTCGACTTGTTGGTCTCGCAGTCAGGCTGGCTTATGCCCTTGCACTCGTCGGCTGATTTCCAAACAGCCTGAGCCAACCATTGGGCGCCTCCGTTACATTTTAGGAGGCGACCGCCCCAGTCAAACTACCCGCCTAGCCATGTCCCTAGCCCGGATCACGGGCCGAGGTTAGAACTACAGAATCATAAGGGTGGTATCTCACCGTTGGCTCCCCAGAGCCCAAAAGCCCTGGTTCAAAGCCTCCCACCTATCCTGCGCATACAATTCCGCGATTCATGGCTAAGTTGTAGTAAAGGTGCACGGGGTCTTTCCGTCTAGGTGCGGGAAACCGGCATCTTCACCGGTACTACAAGTTCGCTGAGTCACTCGCTACGACAGTCGCTCTGTCGTTACGCCATTCGTGCAGGTCGGAACTTACCCGACAAGGAATTTCGCTACCTTAGGACCGTTATAGTTACGGCCGCCGTTCACCGGGGCTTCAGTTCAAAGCTGCCGAGGATTGCTCCCCATGACCTCTCCCTTTAACCTTCCGGCACCGGGCAGGCGTCAGCCCCTATACGTCGTTTTCGACTTTGCAGAGACCTGTGTTTTTGTTAAACAGTCGCAGAGCGCATTTCACTGCGGCCCCCTCGGGCTATGAACCCTAGCGGGGCACACCTTCTCCCGAAGTTACGGTGCTAATTTGCCTAGTTCCTGAGCGAGTGTTCTCTCAAGCGCCTTTGGATATTCACCTCGTCTACCTGTGTCGGTTTGAGGTACGGATACGTCGAAGACTCCTTAGCGGATTTTCTTGGCAGCGTGAAATCGTGGACTTATCCCCCCCGAAGGGAAGTTTCGGCACACACCTCAGATTTGGCTTTGAACCGACCCGGTGGATTTGCCTGCCGGGTCCTCCTCGGAACGCACGTTGCCTAAGCCATCAGGCCGACTCCACTATCCTCCTGCGTCCCCGCATCGTAATAACGTCTCCGCCGCAGTGACGGAATATTAACCGTCTGTCCATCGGCTACGCCTTTCGGCCTCGCCTTAGGTACCGACTAACCCTGAGCGGATTAACCTTTCTCAGGAAACCTTAGACTTTCGGCGCGGAGGGTTCTCACCTCCGTTATCGCTACTTATGCCGGCAGGGTCACTTGAGTACAGTCAACGAGCCCTCGCGGTCCCGCTTCAAACCATACTCAACGCTCCTCTACCACTAGTGATCGGCCGGAGCCGATCGCCAATCCGCAGCTTCGGTAAGTGACTTGAGCCCCGTTATATTATCGGCGCAAAATCGCTCGACCAGTGAGCTATTACGCTTTCTTTAAAGGATGGCTGCTTCTAAGCCAACCTCCTGGCTGTTTAAGCGACTTCACTTCCTTTCCCACTTAGCCACTGTTTTGGGACCTTAGCTGGCGGTCTGGGCTGTTTCCCTCTCGACAACGAAGCTTAGCCCCCGCTGTCTGACTCCCGGACTTGACTTCGCGGCATTCAGAGTTTCGTTGGATTCGGTATCTGTTAACAGACCCTAGTCCATCGAGTACTTTACCACCGCGAGTAATCATCCGAGGCTAGCCCTAAAGCTATTTCGAGGAGAACGAGCTATCACGGAATTTGATTAGCCTTTCACCCCTACCCTCAGTTCATCCGAGCTGTTTTCAACCAACACCGGTTCGGGCCTTCGGTCGCTGTTACGCGACTTTCACCCTGACCAAGGGTAGATCATCCCGCTTCGCGTCTATTGCCCGCCACTTGTCGCCCTATTCAGACTCGCTTTCGCTACGGCTCGCTCCCCGGCTTGCGCCGGATCATAGCTTAACCTTGCGACGAACAATAACTAGCCGGCTCATTATGCAATAGGCACGCCGTCAGGCATGTCCAAATGTTGCCATCTGGACGTAGCCCTTCGACTGCTTGTAGGCATACGGTTTCAGGTACTATTTCACTCCCCTCGCAGGGGTTCTTTTCACCTTTCCCTCACGGTACTGGTTCACTATCGGTCGCTAGCACGTATTTAGCCTTACGGGATGGTCCCCGTAGATTCCCGCGGGATTTCTCGTGTCCCGCGGTACTCAGGTACGCGCGTTAGAGGCCAGTCAGCTTTTGCCTACGTGGTTATCACACTCTATGACCGGCTTTTCCAAGCCGTTCGACTAGCTGCTGGTTTGGTAACTCTACGGTTCTACACCGACGCGCGCCCTACAACCCCCAGCTCTCCGCTGAAATCTCAAATTTCGCATTTGAAATTCCAGTGGAAAGCTGGGTTTGGGCTGTTCCGCTTTCGCTCGCCGCTACTAGCGGAATCGCTGTTGCTTTCTCTTCCTCCAGGTACTGAGATGGTTCACTTCCCTGGGTTTGCTCGCACCCGCCTATGGATTCAGCGGGCCGTGACTGGGTTTTGCCCAGTCGGGTTTCCCCATTCGGAAATCCCCGGGTCAATGGGTGCTTCCCCCTCACCGAGGCTTATCGCAGGTAGCCACGTCCTTCATCGCCGTCTAGCGCCAAGGCATCCACCGTACGCCCTTAGTAGCTTGACCATAAAATCTGTTCAACACACAAACTAGCTTTCAAACATCAGCTTTGAGCCTTCAGATCCCGCCCTTTCGGGCTTTCACTGAGAGCTAGTTGCCGACGGCTGAGCGCTACTCTTGAACAGATTCGCCTTTGCTTGATCTGTCCGGATATCCGCCGGACAGATGAGCACATGTAGACGCCACACTATTCAGTTTTCAAAGATCATTGAGTGCCAGTGAACGGCCGCGCCGCTCCTGGCCTCGCTTCCAGCTTCAGCTGCGAACTTGCGCCCGCCGCTTTTTGGATGCTGGATTCGACTCTCGCTTCAATCAAAAGCCGCACTCAGCACCCAGCCACAGAAAGATTCCCTTTTCGCCGCCGAGCTACAGGCGGCAATCCCCAGTGCTCGTTATGACTGTTTTTGAGGGAAGTTTGAAACAGGCGGGAAAGTTAACTCGATGGGCCCACTCGCCTCAAATCCCTATCCGAAAGCCTTCTGCGTAATGACCTCCGTTTGTGTAATCCAAATGATGCGAAAGCCTCTCTACGCCCCCGCCTTCATCCTGGCAATTAGGTATGATACCGACCTTCCCAGCGGAACGCAAGAGCTATTTTTCATTCCGATAAACTTTTTCTTTTCCCCGTCCCATATGCTTTGCGCTCACTCCACTCCTTTCCTTATTATACTCCTCCCGCGCCGTTTCAACCATGCTCATCGCACAACCACGCAGACTCCAGAAACCCGGCGCCGCGCAAATTCCCGTGCCCGCCGCTTCCAGAAACTTCCTCCGCGTTACCATCGTTTCCTCCTTCGCATGAACCGGCAAAATCCGTTTCTCCGAATCCTACGCCCATTCGCGCTGACGGAGGAGATTTTCGGCGTTAACAGCAGAGGCGGGACCACTGGGTTTTGAATGTGTTTTCTAGCCCTTAAAGCTTGTTAGTCAGATAACCGAATGCGATAATTTTGTAAATCCGTTTCCGTGACCTGTTCGGGCGGGACTAGCTTGTAATGCCTTTCGGAAACGATTCCGATTCCATCTTCGCCGGATTCAAGTTCAAATAGGGCGATCACGTCATCCTGCATGAATTGTGCAGCGATTGGCCTAGCAATCAGGCTTTCAAACTTTGCACTGCACATTGCAATATCCTGCTCAATCTGAACAACGCTGAGTTTGTCCTTGCCGGCCTTGGCCTGAATGGGGAATACGAAGTGGACTCCTTTCTTATCAACTCCGATGTATACCTCGTCGGTCTCAACCTGACCGACGCTAGGGACTGCGGTGCGGAGGTGGTTTTGAAGTGAGTAGCACGCGACTCCAGTGAAAATATCCACAAGGCGGTTGTAGCGGAGCTTTGCAAGAAGGGCTTGTTCATCTGAAAGCGCGTACTTGGCGATGACACCTGGGGTGGAATCAGGAACCTTGGTAACGCTAATGCTCTCGTTTGGTATCAGCGGCCTGTCCGGCACTAACTCAAAGCGGTACTTTGCCCGGCCAGCGGGCCGAATGATCCAGACCTCATCGCGCTTGGCTTTCGATTTAATCTCGTTTGGAAGATCAGTTCGATAACGGAAACTGTAAACGAGATCGCCGAGATTCTTGGGTAATTTCAGACCAAGCTTTGCAGCTACCTTTTCGATGTCCTCACGCTCAAACGCAACCTCGCGCATGCCGCGTTTGAATTTCGATAGGAATATCTCTTTAATGATCGATACGTATCGGTTCTCTTTCTCCTGGTTCAAAGCACCCCCGTTATCCGAAGCCCGGCCAGCGTAATACGACGACCTCTTCGCGTAGTTGTTCGCGGGTAGCAGTTGCTAGCCGAGTGCGAAAAAGGTCAATTCCAACCACTTCAAAGCCGAGTGATCTGGCGATGTCCGCAATTAACTCGCCCGTTCTGATCATCACCCGCAAATAGGAAGCCTGATCACCCACCACGTAGGCGCAATGTGCGCCAGGCCGCAGGGCGCTCCTGACTTCGCGAAGGTGGCGCAACATGCCGCCAAAGTATAGCTTTGTAACACGCGAGTAGAGGCGCTCAAATCCTGACGTTTTCCCTAGCTCAATTCTTCGGTCCTCGATCTGTGATGCGATGCGCTGAATCTCGGTGTGATTTTCAATGAGGAGGTGATCGCAATCACCTTTGTACACTCCCCGTGTATTTGACCGGATAAGACTCTGTTTAAGTGACCGCAAGTCCTCTTTGCTTCTAACGAGGCCTAGTAGGACGGACTCCAAACGGGTGGTCCGGGTATAGTCCTTCTCGTTTGGATAGGGAGGCGATGTGATTAACCCGTCGATGGAGCACGACTCTATAACGCTCAACAATTGTCGCGCGTCGGCTTTGCAAACTGTAGCCGGGACTTGGCTTCTTTCCCTCAGTTGCGGCAGGTCGCTAACTACTGCTTCTACGTTGTGCAGCCACGTGGGTACAACAGGTGCATCGGCCTTGGGGCGACCAACACCAACCTCCGGCCCAAATTCTAGGTTGCTGATGCCGGAAACAAGAGCCTTCGCGAGGGCCAGCCGCTCGTGTGGCGTAAAGCGCGGGTCCTCGTTTTCCTCCATAACCTCCAACAGAACCAGAGTCTTATGAAGGGGTTTAGGACTGATAGAGTTCGCCAGCAACAGCTTCTGCGTATCCTTCGGAAGCCGCCTTAGTTCATAGGAAGCCCTCCGACTCCCCGCGAAAAGCGGAGCATCTCCTACATCTTCAATCCCCTGTTCTCTTAGCCTGCGCGTAGCTAGGGCGGCGATTTTCTGAGCGTGTCGATCGAGGTCATTGGCATCGACCGCCCAGTCGACCTTAACCTGACTTGCAAGTGCCAGCAGTGGATTGGCCTCAATCCCAATACTCGGAACTCCCTTGCGTTTACACTCAACAAGGGTTGTCCCGGTACCACAGAATGGGTCTAAGACTTTGTGTCGGGGCCCTAACTTGAAACGGTCTAGATAATCTCTCACGAGATGCGGCGGGAACGACAAAACGAACCTGTACCAATCATGAACCGCACGATCCTCATACCTTAGTTTGTTGGTCTCCCGGAGGGGCCTTCTGCGAGATAGCCGCGTCTTGGGCTCGATTTTGTTTGCTTGAACTGTCTTCAGAGATTCCTCCGAATATACTGCCAGTTGAAGGTATCACGCATGAGTTTAATCTCTCGTTGTCCTGCCACACAAGGAGATTTTGCTGGTAGGTTGGAACCTGCTGCCCGCAAATAGCAGAGCATGACGTGCTTGGCCTTTTGAAGCAGCGCTGATCAGATCGCTCTCAATCTTCCGGAACGTCACCGGGTCACGAACATAATCCATGCTGGATGCGATAGGTTTTAGAGCAAGGCGGCGCTATTTGCCGGGGCTGGGTTGAAGGCGCTCAGGCGATGCTGAGTCGGAAGGTTTGGGGAGTTCTTCTTTCGAGACCAGGAACCATTTATTCTGCCCCTGGCGCAAGTGGACGACTTCATACGACAACTGGTACCCGCCTGGCTGGCGCGCCCCGCGCGGGCTCGGGACTTGAATGACGACGAGATACCTGCCTTCCATCGTCGGCCTCCAGCGGCGGACGCCACAGGTTATTGAAAACCCGTGGCGGAAACTTTATCCCCGGGGACACCGCCGCGCCTGGGCAAAATCGGCAGCGAGCGCTCGCTCCCTGGCCTCGTCGATTAAGCTCTTGAGCAAGAGAGAAACTGACTTCAGGTCACGGCGAGCTTGAGCATCGTCCTTAGCGAATCCGGCCAGGACGTCGGCGTAGTGGCGAATCGAAATGTTTGCGCCCAACTCTTCGAGTTCTTCCAGAGATTGCATCTCCCCCCATCCTCCACAAAAATTCAGGGACACGATACCACGGCGCCAGGCCCTAGTCTATAGAACTATGGTGCTGCAACCTAAGTTGAACCGCGGGAACCGGCGGCCCATCCAACACGCGCAATCATGGGAACTCTCTGGCAGGCGGAGATACACTTGGGCCCTGTGGAAGTTGCAGGGAGGCGCAAAGGCCCTCGGACCCGAGCCCGGCGGCTCGCCATGCTTAGCTGATGTCCTCAGCGTGGGCGTGCGGGCCGCCGGACCTTCCGTGCTGACGCTCAACCTGGCGGATTTC
The DNA here is from genome assembly GCA_021784615.1 of Acidobacteriota bacterium. GTDB lineage: Bacteria > Acidobacteriota > Terriglobia > UBA7540 > UBA7540 > JAMCXS01. The sequence goes on from JAJYHU010000398.1 coordinate 10,946, forward strand.
GGAATCTTCATCCAGCAACGAGATGTCTGGATCGATCTCCTGATCCCCGCGCTCGAGCAGGATGCGGTCGCAGCATTGCGGACAAGTGTAACGAGTTCGAGTTGTAACGCCCGGGAGCTTGAACGGTGACTTTCCGCCACAGATGGAACAGGTGAGCGCCGGAAAGCTTGCTTGCGTGTTTTGTGCGAGCATGCCCTCAATCCTTCCTTCCAGGTGATTGATTTCGGGTCGCCCAAAACTACTCCGTTTAACATTAGCATGAGCCGACAATTCGTCAATGAGACGAAAGTAGCAGGCGCCATGGCACCCTCGTCGCGCCCGCAAAAGGCCCGCGGGCCGAACATCCCGGCGCGGGAATTGGCTCTTATTTCAATCAACGGACGCCCAGGCGCCCTCCGAGCCTGTCCGAGCCTTGACACCACTTTGAGCCGCCGATAACATAAAATCCCTCGGCTGGCGATGGAACCGGGTGTCCGGTTCAGACCCAAACCTGAAAATGAACATCCTCACACAGCAGCCTTGGTGTACATTCTGGAAGGTGGGTAAAAGGAGCATGAGGGCGCGTTAAACGCTTGGCTGCAAATGGTTAAACAGTCTCATTTGACGGATGTAGGCGAAACGTTCCGGGAAAACGAAATCCTGCTGACGGGAGGAAACGGTTTTCTCGGCAAAGTCGTTCTGGCGCTCATTCTCGACCGCTATCCCCACCTGAAACATCTCCATCTACTTTTGCGGGGAGGCCGGAATCTTTCCGCCCAAGAGCGCTTTGGCGTGGAAATCCTGCAATCGCCCGCGCTGGCCTCGCTGGTGGCGCGGCTGGGCGAGCCATTTATCCGCGGCAAAGTCACCGTGTGGCCGGGTGACGTCAGCCTCCGCGGCTGCGGGCTTGAGCCTGCCGCGCAAGAGCAGATTGCGAGCCGGGTTCGCCTCGTCATCCATTGCGCGGGGCGCGTGGACTTTTTCCCTCCGGTTGATGAATCGCTCCGCTCGAACGTCGATGGCGTGGAAAACATTGTGGCGCTGGCCAAACGCGCCGGCGCAAAACTGCTCCACGTCTCCACGTGTTTTGTATCGGGCGAGGCGGACGGATTGATCGAGGAAACGGAGCCCATCCTGGGCTTCTATCCGCACCGCAAGGGCCCGGACGACCTCTCGTTCGACGCCGCGCGCGAGCTTGCCTACTGCCGGGAACAGATTCGACTGATCACCGGGCACGCAAACTCCGGGCATAAAGACGCCCCGCCCTCGCGCAGCCGCGAAGTGGCGCAAAAACTGGTGGCGCTCGGGAGGCAGCGGGCGGAGCACTGGGGATGGGTGAACACCTACACGTACTCGAAGAGCCTCGGCGAACAGATCATCGCTTCCCAGGAAACTCTCGACTGGAGCATTGTGCGGCCCGCCATTGTCGAAAGCGCGCTGCGCTTTCCCTTTCCCGGCTGGATTGAGGGAGGCCGGACCGCGGCGCCGCTGGTGCTGATGGCGCTCGGCGGGCTGAAGCATTGGCCGGTGCGGCGCGACACGGCGCTTGAAGTGGTTCCCGTGGATCTGATTGCCGCGGCCATCCTCGCGGTGGGCGCTTTGCTGCTGGCAGGCCGTCACGAGCGGGTCTATCAACTGGCGACGGCGGATACGAACCCGGTCAAGCTCGGCCCTCTGGTTCATCTGCTGCGTGAAGAAGCCCGCAAGCAGAAAAAGAACGGCGCGGGTGCTTTGCGAGTCTCCGGCGGACGCGCCCGCTTTGTATCGGTGGAAGAAGCTCACGCGCGGCGGTTGAAATTCGAGAAGCGCATCCAGAGGGCGCAGGCGATTATCGACCGGATGCACAACGCCGTGAAGAACACTCGAATGCCCGGAAGAAAGTCCCTGGCCGGCTGGCAGAGCGCTTTGCGAACGATGGGACTGCAAGCGAAATTTCGCGAGCAGACTCTCGACCAGTATTTGCCTTTTATCCTGCATAACCGCTACATCTTTGAGTCGGAAAACATTCGCACCGCCTATACAATGATTTCAGCAAAAGACAAGGTGCTGCTGCCCTGGGACCCGGAAAGAATTCGCTGGAAAGAGTACTGGATTCATCATCAAATCAGGGGAATTGAAAAGTGGGTTCAGCCGGATGCCGTGAAGGAATGGGCGTTTAAGATTTAATATGCCGACCACGCACCATCAACTCGACGCGAAGCAGCTTGAAGGGCCGATGCTCGAAATCGTCCGCGAGCTGCTGAGGGAACTTGGTTCCGAGCGCGCTGCAGAGTCCGCGACGCTCGACTCGTCGTTGGAGCGTGATCTCGGCCTCGGCAGCCTGGAGATGGTCGAGTTGCTGGTCCGCTCGGAAGCGCGTTTTAGCGTTCGCCTGCCTGACCGCATTGCCGAAGAAGCTGATACTCCGCGCGAGTGGGTCCGCGCCATACTGGGCGGCAAAGAGGAAGCGCCCGCCGCCGCGCGCTACAGCATCAGGCAGCCGGAGCGCACGGCCCCTCCGGCGCCAGACTCCGCCCTGACGTTGATTGAAGTCCTGCGCAAGCACGCCGAGGTCGATCCCGGCCGCGTGCAGGCCCACGTGCTCGAAGGCAGCTCCGGAGAAGACATCTCCTATGGCCAGTTGTTGGCAACGGCCTCAAACGTGGCGGCGGGCCTGGTCACCGCCGGGCTGCGCCGGAATGAAACCGTGGCCATCATGCTGCCTACCTGCCCGCAATTCTTTTATGCGTTCTTTGGCGTCATGCTGGCAGGCGGCATTGCAGTTCCCATTTATCCTCCCGCGCGTCCCGATAAGATTGAAGAATACGTCCGCCGCCAGGTGGGAATTCTTCGCAACGCGGAAGTGCGCTACCTGATCAGCTTTGAAGACGCCAAAAGAGTTTCCGAACTTTTGCGGCTAAATCTCCCCAGCATGCTGGGCGTCACCACGGTTGAAGACCTGGCGGCAAGCGGCGCGCGGCTCCAGCCGGGAGCGATCGAGGCCGCCGACGCGGCCTTTATCCAATACACTTCTGGAAGCACGGGCGACCCCAAGGGTGTGGTCCTGACCCAGGGGAACCTGCTGGCCAACATTCGCGGCATTGGCTGGGCCGTCAACGTTCAGCCCACGGACATCGTTGTAAGCTGGCTGCCGCTCTATCACGACATGGGCTTGATCGGCTCGTGGCTCTTCAGCGTTTATTACGCGCTGCCGATCACCGTGCTTTCGCCGCTTGCATTCCTAAGCAGGCCGGAACGGTGGCTCTGGGCGCTCGACGAATCGGGAGGCACGCTCTGCCCCGCCCCGAACTTCTCCTACGAGCTTTGCGCCCGCAAAATCCCCGACAGCGCCATCGAAGGTCTCGACCTGAGCGCCTGGCGAATTGCCATCAACGCGGGCGAGGCCGTTTTGCCGGCAACGCTCGAACGTTTTGAGAAACGATTCAAGCCGTATGGCTTCCGCGCTGAGAGCTTTGTGCCTTGCTACGGCCTCGCAGAATCCTCCGTGGCGCTTGCCTTCCCGCCCATCAATCGGAGGCCGGTGATTGACCGGATTCTCCGCGACCCGTTTGAGGCGGAAGGCAAAGCCGTTCCCGCCGAGGGCAAGGATTCCGGCGCTTTGCGGTTTGTCGCCAACGGCAAGCCGTTGCCCGGGCACGAAATCAAAGTAGTTGACGAAGAAGGCGGCGAGCGCGGCGAGCGGACCCAGGGCCGGGTGCTGTTCCGCGGCCCGTCCAAAACCGGCGGCTACCACCGCAATCCCCAGGCCACGGCCGCCGTTACAACCGAGGGCGGCTGGATGGATTCGGGCGACCTCGGCTACTGGGCCGATGGCGAGCTTTATGTTACCGGGCGCGCCAAAGACCTGATCATCAAGGCAGGCCACAACATCGTTCCGCAGGAAATTGAAATTGCTGCGGCGGAAGTCCCAGGAATTCGCCGAGGCTGCGTGGCGGCGTTTGGAACGCGCGACGCCGCGCTGGGCACCGAACAACTGATCGTGGTTGCGGAGACTCGCGCGACCGGGCACGAAGAACACGACCGGATCAAAGCTGAGGTAATTCACCGGGTAAGCCTGGCGGTCGGGGCTCCTCCGGACAAAGTCGAACTGGTAGCGCCGCAAAGCATCCCGAAAACTTCCAGCGGCAAGATCCGCCGCAACGCAACCCGGCTGCTTTACGAGCGCGGCCAATTGGAAATCAACAAGCGCCCGCCGTGGGTGCAATTCCTGCGGCTTTGGCGGGAGAATCTTGGGTCGTGGATTGAGTTGTGGCTGGTTCGCCTGGGAAGATGGCTGCACAAGAGATATACGCAAGGGTTGCTGTTCGTGACCGCGGCTTGTGGCGGAATCCTGGCGCGCATTGTTCCGGGCCAAGCGCTGTCAGCCACGGTCGTGCGGTGGTCATCCCAGGCGCTTTTGCGGTTGCTCGGCCACAAGGTCACATTAACGGGAAGCAATCAGATCGAACCGGGAGAGACCGTGGTGTTCGTAGCAAACCGCGCCGGCATTCTGGACCCGGTGGTTCTGGCCGCGGTGATTCCCACGCCCGTCCTCCTTGTCAATGGAGGCGCGCTTGAATCGCTGCCTCGAATGGCCGCCTTCCTGCTGAAGCCCATCGTGCTCCCGGCGCTCGACGATGTCCCGATGCCGCCCGGCGGCACGTTGCGCCAGCGTATTCACCGCGCGCTTGAGGAGGGACGCTCGGTTCTGGCGCTTTCTGAAGGCCCGCCGACCGCCCCGGCCCATCTCAGCCGCTTCCGACTGGATGCTCTCGACGCAGCGGGCCAAACCTCAACACCGATTTATCCTGTGGGCGTTCAGGGAACGTCCCATATACTTTCAATGGGCAGAGGAGTTGAAGCGCCGGCCGACGCAAGTGTTTCTGTGGGCAAGGCGATCCGTCCCGAAATTCGAGACCCTCGCGAATTGGTCACGTTGCGGGAGCACCTCAGGAATGTTATCGCAAAGCTTTGCGAATAATGGCATCGATCTGTAGCACCGCCCCATAGGGCGGCATGCCTGCGGAAAGCCAGGCGCTAAGCGCCTGGCAGAATCCGCGACTCAGGAAGGTTTTGATGGAAGTGAGCGCCTCAGGAATCGTCGTCCGATTCATCATCTGTTTTCTTTGCGGGTCGATCCCTTTCGCAGTTCTGGCCATGATGGGCAGCGGCATTGACATTCGCCAAGTGGGGTCCGGCAATCCGGGCTTCAACAACGTTTTGCGGGTCAACAAAGGGCGCGCCGTCCTGACCTTAATCGGCGACCTGGGTAAAGGTTATCTGGCCTTGTGGCTGGTGCGCCACGGAGCGCCGGGTGCAGGGTTGGGCTGGCTGTTTGGCTTCGGCGCCATCCTCGGCCACTGCTACTCGCCGTTTTTAAAGTTCAACGGCGGCAAAGGAATCGCTACGTCAGCGGGCGTGATGCTGGTGCTCTATCCCTTCTATGCCGTGGTGGCGATGGTTTATTTTGTGCTGGCCCGAGTCATCGGGAGTTGGCTCGAATGGCCTGAGGCAGGCGCGCTGGCCTCGGTGAGCACGTGGGTGCTGTTCACGATTCTGATGCTCGGCTTCGTCAGCCCGCAGGACGCGCTTTACGCCGCCGCACTGACCTTGTTTTTGGCCTGGAAACACCAGCAAAATTTCCAGAGGCTTCTGGCGCGCCGAAAGCCGTGATTCTTTCCGGAGGCCGGGCGTAGCCGGCCTGAATTTCCGTAACATCCATGAACCAAACAAGCCAATTGGCGTTCTATGATTTTGACGGAA
>JAJYHU010000185.1 GCA_021784615.1 Acidobacteriota bacterium
GACACCTGGAATCTGCTCCATCCAGACTGGGTTGAGGAAATTGCCCGCGCCTACGTGGCGGCGGGTTCGCAAATCGTCCTGACCAACACCTTCCGCTCGAACCGCGTGGCGCTTGCGCATTACGGGCTTGCCGACAAAGCAGTGGAACTCAGCCGGGCGGGCGTGGAAATTTCCCGCCGGGCCGCGAGCGGCGGCGCTTACGTTTTCGCCTCAATGGGCCCGTGCGGCAAATTGCTGATCTCGGGTGAAGTCACCGAAAAGGAAATGAGCGCGGCGTTCAAAGAGCAGGCCCGGGCGCTTGCCGCCGCCGGAGCCAACGCGATTGTGATTGAGACCATGAGCGACCCGGATGAGGCAAAACTGGCGATTGCCGCGGCGCTGCCGACCGGACTTCCCGTGGTTGCCAGCATGACGTTTGAATCCGGCCGGAACCATGACCGCACGATGATGGGTACCACTCCCGAAGAAGTGGCGGCTGAACTGGCTGCCGCCGGGGCGGATGTGATCGGCGCGAATTGCGGGCAAGGCGCGGAAGCCTATGTCCCCATTTGCAAGCGCCTGCGGGCCGCCACGAGCCTTCCCATCTGGATCAAGCCCAACGCCGGCCTGCCGGAATTGGCCGCGGGCGGTGTTCAATACCGCGAAACCCCCGAATCCTTTGCCTCCCACATGACGGCCGTGGTCCAGGCTGGGGCAAGTTTTGTCGGAGGGTGCTGTGGCACCACGCCGGAGTTTATCCGCGCGCTCGCTCGCGCTCTTCAAGAGAAAAAGAACCGCTAGAAAGGGTCGTCAGGAAGCCATGCGGCTGAAGCTCCTCAGTTGTGAAATCTTTTTCCGGGAATTCTGCGCCAGCGTGGCGCGTTCTCCCCACACAATTGACGTTGAATTCCTCCCCAAAGGCTTGCACGACATCGGCACGGAACCTATGCATGAGCGGCTCCAGGCGGCCCTCGACCGCGTGGATGAAAAGGCCTATGACGCTATCCTGCTGGGCTATGGACTGTGCAACAACGGGATTGTGGGCCTTCGGGCGCGCTTAAAACCCCTGATTGTTCCGCGCGCGCACGATTGCATCACGCTGTTCATGGGCAGCGCGGAGCGCTACATGGATTATTTCCAGAACCACCCCGGCGTCTACTTCAAGACCACCGGATGGGTTGAGCGCGGCGACGCTGACGGCGAACTGTCGCAGCTTGCCTTGGGGAAAAAGCTCGGTCTGAACCAGAGCTATGAAGAGCTGGTCGAGAAATACGGCGAAGACAACGCCCGCTATCTTTGGGAACAGATTGGAGAGCTGGCCAAGCACTACCGGCAGTTCACTTACATTGAAATGGGAATCGAGCGGGACCAGATTTACGAACAGCGCACGCGCGAAGAAGCGGCGGCGCGAGGCTGGAAATTCGAAAAGGTCACGGGCGATATCGGCTTGATCGAGCGCTTCGTCAACGGCGTTTGGGACGAGAAGGAATTTCTGGTTGTGCCCCCCGGGCATCGCATTGCGCCCACTTACGGCGGGGACATTGTCGCCGCGGAGCAGGCGGACTGATGAACGGCCGCGAACGGGTCATCGCCATGTTGCAGGGCCAGCCCCCCGACCATCTGCCCGTTATGCCCATCACCATGATGTTCGCTTCCGACCTGATCGGAGCCAGGTATCTCGACTATGCCACCGACTTTCGAGTGCTGGCGGAGGCCCAGATGCGCGTGGCGGAGGGGTTCCAGTTCGACTACGTGAGCGTCATCTCGGACCCCGGCTGCGAAGCGGCCGACCTGGGCGCAAGCATCAAGTTTTTCCCTGACCAGCCGCCGGCCATCGACGAGGAGAACGCCCTTCTGGCCGATAAGAGCAAACTCTCGGCGCTTGAAATTCCCGACCCTGCGGGCGGCGGCAGAATGGCGAACCGCGTGAAGGGCGCCCGATTGCTCAAGGAACAGAGCCATGGCGAAAAAATCGTGGAAGGCTGGATTGAAGGCCCCTGCGCCGAGGCCGCGGACTTGCGCGGCATCAACGCCCTGATGATGGACTTTTTTGACGACCCGGAATTCATCGCCGGCCTTTTCACGTTTGTTCTTGAGATGGAAGTGGCTTTTGCCAAGGCCCAGGTTGATGCAGGCGCGGAACTGATCGGCATTGGCGACGCCGCGGCGTCTCTGGTGGGCCCAAAGATCTACCAGGAATTCGTCTGGCCGTTTGAGAAAAAGATGGTTGACCGAGTTCACGCCCTGGGCGCATCCGTGCGGCTGCACATCTGCGGCAACACCCGTCAGATCCTCGACGGCATTGGCCGCCTGGGGTGCGACATCGTCGATCTGGACTGGCCTGCGCCGGTTGCGGAGGCGCGGGCGGCCATGGGGCCGGGCCAGGCGCTGCTGGGAAATCTCGACCCGGTGCGCGATCTGCGCAACGGAACGCCGGAGTCCGTGTACGCCGCAGCAGCCGAATGCCACCGGCAGGCCGGGCCGCGCTTCATTGTGGGCGCGGGCTGCGAGGTGGTGCGTGACACGCCGCCCGCCAATTTAGCAGCCCTGGTGCGCTATGGGATGGAGCACCAGGCGTGAGAACCGCGCAACAGACGCTTTGACAAGGGATTAGGCACGGTGACGGAAAAGAAAACCCATCGGATTATTGTTCGGCCCACGGGCGTGGAATTGAGGGCCCCGGCCGGAGCCTCGCTGCGCGATTTGCTTTTTGAGCAAGGCGTGGAGTTTCCCTGCGGCGGCCAGGGACGCTGCCGGGGATGCCGGGTGCGCGTGCTGGAAGGGACAGCCGAAGCAAACGCGGCCCAGCGCGAGCGCCTTTCCCCCCAGGAACTTGAGGACGGCTGGCGGCTTGCCTGCCAGTGTTCGCTTGGGGATGACCTGGTGGTTGAACTGCGGCAGTGGGATGCCGCCATTCTGGTGGACGACACGCCCTTCCATTTTGAACCCCGTCCGGGTCTCGGCGTAGCCGTGGACTTGGGCACGACGACCCTGGTGGCGCAATTAGTGAATCTTTCCACGGGCAAAGTGCTTGCGGTGCGGACGGCGCTCAATGCCCAGGCGCGCTATGGCGCGGACATCATGAGCCGCCTCCAGTTTGCGGCCGCCGAAGATGGCCGCGCGACGCTTGAGCGCTTGATTCGCCGCCAGATCGCGAGCCTGATCACCCATCTCATGGTTTCCGCAAAAGTCTCGGGCGACGAGATCCGGGACGTGGTGCTGGTGGGCAACACCGTAATGCATCATCTGTTTTGCGGGATTGACGTTGAGCCTCTTTCGCATTACCCTTTTGAATCAAATGAGATAGGTCTTCAGACCTTTCGCGCAAGTGAGCTTGAATGGAACCTGAACAAAGCCTCGACCGTCCGCTTTCTGCCTTGCCTGGGCGGCTTTGTCGGAAGCGACATCCTGGCCGGAATCCTGGCCACGAAGCTTGCGAAAAGCCTGGAAAATGTCGGCCTGATGGATCTTGGAACCAACGGCGAGATTGTTGTCGGCAACCAGTCGAAACTTTACTGCGCCTCGACGGCCGCAGGGCCCGCTTTTGAAGGCGCGCGGATTTCCATGGGAATGAGAGCTGCCACGGGAGCCATTTGCCAGGTGCAGGTTGAAGATGAGCGGCTGGTGTGCCAGGTGCTCGGGAACGTCGCTCCTCAAGGCGTGTGCGGAAGCGGCTTGGTGGATGCCGTGGCCGCGGGCCTGGAGATCGAGGCCATTCAGTCTTCCGGACGCCTTGGGAACGGCGCCAAGGAATGGACGCTGGCTGAACCCGTCGTGCTGACGCAAAACGACATTCGCGAGTTGCAACTGGCCAAAGCCGCCATCGCCGCCGGCTCCAGAATTCTTCTGGAACGCCTGGGAACTTCGCTGCAGGACCTGAAGATGCTCTATTTGGCGGGAGCGTTCGGCAATTACATTCGGCGTTCGAGCGCGCGGAGGATCGGATTGATCGACCTTCCCATCGACAAGGTCACCCCGGCCGGCAATACGGCCTTGCTCGGGGCCAAGCTTGCCCTGTTCAGCCTTGATGGCGAAGACGGCTCTTACACCGAACTGCGATGCCGGATCGAACACGTTCCGCTGAACGCCGACCAGAGTTTTCAAGACATCTTTGTTGAAGAATTGGCTTTTCCAAGCAGCACCCATGTTCGCAGCTAAAGGGAGAAAACGATGAGCATTTTTGATGAACTGCAACAAGCGATCATTGACGGCAAGGCTCCTGTAGCAAAGGAAGTGACCGAGCGGGCGCTCGGCGAGGGCGTAAGGCCTGCGGAACTTTTTCCCAATGCCATCGTTCCGGCTATGAATGAAGTCGGCCGCCGGATGCGGGATTGCGAGTTCTTTATTCCGGAGGTGCTGATTGCAGCGCGCGCAGCGCGCGCTGCAACGGACATCCTCCGTCCGTTGCTGGTGGGGGATGAAGAGGTTCGCTCCGCCGGCACCGTCGTCTGCGGCACGGTCAAAGGCGACTTGCACGATATCGGGAAGAATATTGTGGCCATGATGCTGGAAAGCGCCGGATTCCAGATTGTTGACCTGGGCGTCGACGTCCCGCCCGAAAAAGTAGTCGCAGCCGTCCGCGAGCACGGCGCGAACGTTGTGGCCATGTCAGCGCTTCTGACCACGACTATGGTCAACATGAAGGCGGTTATCGACGCGCTCGCAGCTGCCGGGCTGCGCGACCAGGTGAAGGTGATGGTGGGCGGCGCGCCGGTGACTGAATCCTGGGCGCAATCGATCGGCGCCGACGGCTACGGCAAGGACGCATCCGCCGCTGTGGAAACGGCCCGAAGCCTTGTGGCTGCAGCGTAGCGGAACTGTAGCACCGCCCTTCAGCGGGGCAAGGCCGGGCTGGCTTTCGAGCACAAGGCAAGGCAGGACTTGCCCGGCATGCCGGGCTAAAGCCCGGCGCTACACAGGCTGCGGGGAAAGAGGCTTAGCGCGTGATGACTTCTCGCGAACGAGTGGAACTGGCTCTTGAGCACAAGGAAGCCGACCGAGTCCCGCTGGACCTGGGAGCGAGCCCCGTGACCGGCATGCACGTGGACACGGTTTACAGGCTCCGCCAGGCGCTCGGGCTCGATCCACCCGGAACTCCCGTTAAAGTTACCGAACCCTACCAAATGCTTGGCGAAATCGCGCCGGACCTGATGGAAGCTCTCGGCGTGGACGTGGTGGGACTGGGAAAGACGGCCACCATGTTTGGCTTCAGGAACGAAGGCTGGAAGCCCTGGACCACTTTTGGAGATACGCCCGTCCTGGTTCCCGAAGGCTTCAACACGGAGCCTGACGCCCAGGGAGACATCCTGATGTATCCCGAGGGCGACAAATCCGCGCCACCGAGCGGCCGCATGCCCAAGGGCGGGTTCTATTTTGACACCATCGTCCGCCAGCCGCCCCTGGACGACGAGAACTTGCGAGTGGAAGACAACCTGGAGGAGTTCGGGCCTGTTTCGGACGAGGACCTCGAACACTTCCGGAGTGAAGCCGAGCGCCTGTCAACCGGGACCGACAAGGCCATCCTGGCCAACTTCGGCGGCACGGCTTTTGGCGACATCGCCCTGGTTCCGGCACCCTGGCTTAAACATCCCAAAGGCATCCGCGACATCGAGGAATGGTACATCAGCACGGCATCGCGCCGCGACCACGTCTACAAAATCTTTGAACGCCAGTGTGAAATCGGCGTCAAGAACCTGGAGAAGATCCATCGGATCGTGGGCGACCGCATCACCGCCGCCTTCATTTCCGGAACGGATTTCGGCCAGCAAACCGGCCCTTTTATCTCCCTCAAGTCTTATTGCGACCTCTTCAAGCCCTTTCACAAAATCGTGAACGGCTGGATTCACAAAAATACCCGCTGGAAGTGTTTTATCCATTCCTGCGGCTCGGTGCGGGCGTTGCTGCCGGACTTTGTGGACGCGGGGTTTGACATCATCAATCCCGTGCAATGCTCGGCGGCCGGAATGGCCGCGGAAGAATTGAAGCAGGAGTTCGGAAGCCGCGTCACCTTCTGGGGCGGCGGCGTCGATACGCAGCGCACGCTGCCCTTTGGAACGCCTGCGGAAGTCCGCCGGGAGGTTTCGGAGCGGCTGAAGATTTTTGGCGCCGGCGGCGGCTACGTCTTTAACACCACCCACAACGTGCAATCGCGCATTCCCATTGAAAATGTGCAGGCGCTCTATGAAACGGTCCGCGACTCGGGCCGCTACCCGCTTTGATTTTTGAAAAGGACAACATGCCGGGCGCGACCCGGCGCTCAAAAGCGCCAGATGACCATGACTTCCCGCGAACGAGTTGAAAAAACCTTAAACCACACTGAGCCGGACCGCGTGGCCATCGACCTGGGAGCGACAAACGTGACCGGAATGCACGTCCGGACCGTTTATCTGCTGCGACAGGCGCTCCGGCTCGACGCGCCCGGAACGCCGGTGAAGGTGATTGAGCCGGTCCAGATGCTGGGCGAAATCAAGCCGGATCTGCTCGAGGCGATGGGAGGCGATGTGGTGACGGTGATGGGCGCCGGAACCACCTTCGGCTTCAAAAGCGAAGGCTGGAAGGAAGGGTCGGCCTTTGACAGCACACCCCTGCTGGTTCCTGCCGGGTTCAATACCATTCCGGAAGCGAACGGCGACCTTTTGATGTATCCCGAGGGCGACCGGACGGCCGCTGCGAGTGCGCGCATGCCCTCCGGCGGCTTTTATTTTGACTCGATCGTCCGCCAGCCGCCCCTCGACGAATCGAAACTCCGCGTGGAGGATAACCTGGAAGAGTTCGCGGTCATTTCCGATGAGGAGGCCGCGCACTTCGCCCGCGAATCCGAGCGGCTCTTCAAAAAAACCAGCAAGGCCGTCATGCTCAACTTCTCCGGCCTCTCCCTTGGCAACATTGCCCGCGTTCCCGGACCCGCCCTTCGGAATCCCAAGGGAATTCGCGACATCGAGGAGTGGTACATCAGCCTCTCAATGCGGCGCGACTTTGTTCAAAGGATTTTCGAGCGGCAGACGGAAATCAACCTGGCAAGCCTCGAAAAACTTCACCAGGCCGTCGGCAACAACGCCCACGTCATTTACTGGACAGGAACCGACTTTGGCGCGCAAAGCGGGCCCTTCGTTTCTCCCAAAATGTACCGCGACCTGTTTATGCCCTTTCACAAACAGATCAACGGCTGGATTCATCAGCACACCCCCTGGAAAACGTTCATCCATTCCTGCGGCTCCGTGTGGGCTCTGCTCGAGGACTTTATCGCCGCCGGCTTCGACATTCTCAATCCCGTCCAAATCTCCGCCGCCGATATGGACCCTTGTAAACTGAAGGAACGGTTTGGAGACCGGGTCGTCTTTTGGGGTGGCGGCGTGGATACGCAGCGCGTCCTGCCTTTCGGAACGGAGGATGAAGTCCGCAGCCAGGTTCGGGAAAATCTTCGGGCGTTTGCCAAAGGCGGCGGCTACGTTTTTAACGCCGTGCACAACATCCAGGCGCTTGTGCCGGTCCCGAACGTCATCGCTATGTATAAGACAGCACAGGAGTTTAGCGCCAACTGAGGGGCCGGAATGCGCAATCGGCAGGGTTCCGAGCCTGCTGAGATTACCCAGGGAAACATGGAAAAAATAGGGAGAAAGCGCGAAGTAGAACTTGAGTTTGATCCAGGTAACGTATACATTAACTTGTCGTGTGAGTTATTAGCATCTTTTAAGACTATTGGGAGCATTTGCGGTCGGCTGGATTTGGGTGAGAAGTCAGACCGAGGGAAACCAGGGAACCCGGGCAGTTTCGGGAAGCTCAAGATTCTATGGGTCGGAGGTTTTTAAGTGAAAATATTCGGAGGTCCCATGACGATCGAAGAGAAAACCACGAATGTGCTGGCGGCATTCGAAATCCTCCTGGAAGAACTTGAAACGGAAATCGAGTTTATCAACATGAATGGATCAAAGGCGTTTGCGAATCGGGACTATGACCGCGCTCGAACGGCTATTGCGCGCGCAGATCAGACAACAGTATTCAGGGAGCAGATAGCCGCCCTGCGCACGGAGTGGGAAAAGCTCTCTCCGCCGCCCGGCAGCGAGGAAGAAGCTGAGCAAGATGAGCGGCACAACCCTGGCCGCCTCCATCGCGGCCTGCGCACCAGGGAGTCAGCCTATTTCAAGCCCATCCTCCAGATATTGAACCAGCTGGGCGGCAAGGCCAAGACCGATGAAGTTTTGACCCGAGTTCAGAAGGTCATGAAAGGGACTCTTCGGGAAGTTGATTATGAGCCTCTGGCTTCCGATCCTGAAATCCCGCGCTGGTGGAACACCGCACAGTGGGCCCGCCATTCGATGGTGCAGGCCGGGCTTCTCAAGAATGACTCGCCTCGCGGCACTTGGGAAATGACGGAAGCCGGACTCCGGCTGATCTCCGAGTTCGAGTCCTGAACTCAATCAGTCGGCGCGTCTTCCATAAAAAGCGGCACCCACTTGCAAACCCCATGCCGGGGCCTTCGCGCGGCGTGGCAGCGTTAGGTTATGCGCTTTTGGCAACAGCTCGAACCGGCGGTTGTGCGGCGCTGAAGGGGGCTAGCGACCAGCCGCCGCAACAATAACCCTGGAAGGTTCAACAGGCCGGGCGCTACAGGTAAAATCTCTTTCCCTCAGCAGCCTGCAAGTCTCTCCGGCTGTCGCTTCATCCATGTCTGAAAATCTGGCCAGGTACCGGCCGCGCCTAAGCCTGACCACCAGCGGCCTTGCGCCTTTCAGTGCCTCCGGGGCCGAATGGCGCGCGCTCTCAAGGGCGCGCCTTACCCTCCACAAACTTCGGAAGCTCCCGCCGATCTGAACAATCCATCCAAAGTTGGCACTTGAAACGCGATTCGCTTCCGTATTCTCGGCGGGTGCTTTCGCGTACGCGCGGGCGGGACGAACCTGTCTGCCGATGTCTGAAGCCGAAGCGAGAGTCTCCGTCCGGATGCCCGCGAAGCCTTGGTTGAGCAACGCCGCCATATGCCGGTCGCGCGAGTAAGCTGTCGGCCATCCCATCACCACGCCCACCAACCGCCGGCCGTTGCGGACCGCAGAGGTTACGATGTTAAAACCGGAAGCGTTCGTATAGCCCGTCTTCATGCCGTCAACGCCGGGGCAGCGGCCCAAAAGATGATCATGGCCGTAAATCGTCTGGCCGCGGAAATCAAAACTCTGCGCGTGGAAAAAATGGTAGTACTGGGGGTAAGTGTGAATAATTGCCAGCGCCAAGGTCGCCATGTCGCGGGCGGTGGTCTTTTGCTGCCAATTCGGCAGTCCGGAAGCGTTGTGGAAGGTGGTATGCTCCATCCCCAACTGGCGCGCTTCCTGGTTCATCAGCTCCGCAAACCGCGTCTCGGTTCCTCCCTCAGCCTCAGCCAACACCACGGCGGCGTCATTGGCGGACCGGGTGGTGATGGCAAGGATGGCCGATTGGACGGAAATCCGCTCACCGGGATGTAGATAGAGTTTGGTGGGCGCCTGCTCCGCAGCGTGATAGGAAACGGGCAGTTCCTCATCCAGGGTCATTTTGCCGCTGTTGAGCCGCTGGAAGGTAAGGTAGAGGGTCATCAGCTTGGTCAGCGACGCCGGGTAGCAGCGTCTATCGGCGTTGTGGGCCTCGAGGACCTGTCCCGTCTGGGCGTCCATAATGATGGAAGCTTGGACGCGGGCGCTGGCTAACGACGGCACAATGGCGATCAAAACCGCCGCCATGGCAAGCGCGCCGGCCGTCAGAGAAGTGCGCATCCTCGCGCGATGATCCAACCAACTGGAAATAAAGCTGATACCATTCCCAAACCCCATCGGCCCCCCTCGATTCAAGAACATTCCACTACAACTCCGCTCTTAAAGCACCGCTTTCAGCCAGACCAGAACGCCCATTGAGGCGGCAAGCTTGGTTCATTCTCTAATCCATCGGATTATTTTCAGAACATCTTTCCTCTTTTTGCTCCTTCGCGGCCGCGTCCGCAACACCACAGCCCCTAAAGTCGTTAATTGTATCAAATTGATTGATCAAGTAGAAAACAGAAATTTCATGGTAAACCTCCCGGCTGGCCAGCGGCGGCCGCCCATGGGGGAGCCGAGGGCGGCTCAAGATGCCGCCGTCTAATTGCCCAACGGGACCCTGATTTTTGCTACTATCGTTCTATAGGGCGGCAGGGGCGCCGGCGGAGATAAGGTCAACCATCTCATCGCTCAAGGGCGGAGCGGCGGCGGGCGTTTTCCTAAAAGGCTCCATAACGGCGTCAGGAGGATCGACCATGAAAGAGACAAAAGTTGTGAAAACGGAAAAGGAATGGAAGAAGCTCCTGACTCCGGAGCAATATCAGGTGACTCGATTGAAAGCCACCGAACCGCCGTTTATGGGGGAATACTGGGACACGCACGAAAAGGGCATTTATCGCTGCGTCTGCTGCGGAGCCGAACTTTTCAGCTCAGACACCAAATTCGAATCTGGAACCGGCTGGCCGAGTTTTTCGACGCCCGTTTCCGAAAAGAACATACGGACGGAAAGCGACATGAGCATGGGGATGCGCCGGGTTGAGGTTCTGTGCAACGAATGCGACGCCCACTTGGGCCATCTGTTTCCGGACGGCCCAGGTCCCACGGGCTTGCGCTATTGCATCAATTCGGCGGCGCTTAATTTTGAGAAGCAAGACAAGTCGCAGAAGTAAATTCCTCGCGGAGTTTGTCTGGCACACGAACAAGAGCAGATTCCTCGCTGCGCTCGGACTGAAAGGGGTTCGGAAGAACAATAAAAATAGGGCGAATGACACCTGCCGCGAGTTTTTGAGCAAGCGATTAGAGTTCGAACTCGCGCTTCACTTTTTCCGACTTCTCGATCACCTTGCGGGTCAGTTCCTTCTTGTATTCCACAAGCTTTTGGGCGAGCCCGGCGTCCGCCAAGGCGATAATCTCGACGGCCAGGATGGCCGCGTTGACGGCCCCCGCCTTGCCGATGGCCGTGCAGGCTACCGGCACGCCTCCGGGCATCTGGACGGTGGAAAGCAGCGAGTCGAGGCCTGCCAGGGTGGTGGTGGGCATCGGAATGCCGATCACCGGCAAAGTGGTTTCAGCGGCCACGACGCCTGCCAGATGCGCCGCGCCTCCCGCCCCCACAATAATCACTTTTAGCCCGCGCGCGACAGCCGTCCGCGCATACTCCGCCGTGCGGCCCGGCGAGCGGTGCGCTGACGTGATGTCGATCTCAAACGGGACCCCGAACTTCTTCAGCGTTGCCGCAGCCTCCTTCATCACGGGAAGGTCCGTATCGCTTCCCATAATGATGCCTACCATCGGTTTAGCTTCCTCGACCATATGTTTCACCTCTGTTGTTATTGTAGGCGGTTTTCGATCGGATGACGACGGTCGCGCTACTGCGAAGGCGCGGGATTTTCCGTCCGGCGATCAGAATTCCGGACATCGGCGGACGCCTTCAGCCGGCGCACCCCTTTTGCGGCGATGTCGCGCCGGTAATGCATTCCGTCAAAGTGAATCTTGCTGACGGCTGTATAAGCTTTCTCCACTGCGGAACTCAAATCCTCCGCCACTGCCGTCACGCCCAGCACGCGCCCGCCGGCCGTCACCACATCCTTCTCGCGCCGTGCCGTGCCCGCATGAAAAACTTTAACGCCGCCCCGCGCTTCCGCCGCTTCAAGGCCGGTAATCGCCTTCCCGGTTTCATACGTCCCCGGATAGTCCTTGGATGTCAGAACAACGCACACGGAAGGGTTCGGGCTCCAGCGAGCTTCCACCACGCCCAGCTTCCCATCGAGCGAGGCCGCCAGCAGATCAACCAGGTCGGACCGCAATCTCATCATGATGGGCTGCGTTTCCGGATCGCCCAGCCGCACGTTATACTCCAGCACTTTTGGGCCTTCCGAAGTCAGCATCAGCCCACAGTAAAGAAATCCCCGGAAGGGTGCGCCTTCCTTGGCCATTCCATCGAGCGTCGGCTGCACAATACGGCGAAGGATCTCGTCCCGCAACCCTTCGCTCAAAATCGTATCCTCGCTATAGGCTCCCATGCCGCCTGTATTGGGCCCCTGGTCGTTATCGAACACCTGCTTGTGATCCTGGGTAGGAACTAGCGGCACAAAACCTCGCGTCCCGGCCAGAACGATGAACGACACTTCCTCGCCCACCAGGCACTCTTCAATCACCAGGCGCTCAGCCGCCCTGCCCAGCACGTTCCGGTTCATGAAATCGTCCAGGGTCTTTTCCGCTTCCTCGCGGGTGCGGGCAACCACCACGCCTTTTCCGGCCGCCAGGCCGTCGGCCTTGATCACCACCGGCAGCCCAAACCCCGAAAGGGCTTCGAGCGCGCTCTCGTGGCTATCCGCCACCACAAACCGCGCGGTGGGGATGCTGTGGCGCTGCATAAACTCCTTGGCGAACATCTTGCTGCCCTCAAGGCTTGCCGCCGCCTTGCTGGGGCCGATAATCTTGCGCCCGCCGCGCTCAAATTCATCCACCACGCCGGCCACCAGGGGCGCTTCCGGACCCACCACCGTGAGGTCCGCGTCAAAACGCTCCGCCAGCTCAAACATGGCGGCGGGGCTCGTAAGATCAACCGGAACGCACTCCGCCGCTTGCGCAATGCCGGCGTTCCCCGGCGCGCAAATCACCCGCTCGGTTAACTGGCTTTCGCGCAGCTTCCACGCTAAGGCGTGTTCCCTTCCTCCCGAACCTAGAACCAGTACATTCATAGAGGACGATACACTATCGGCTGAAAATGGTTTTGTCAATCCTACATTTTGTTCCGGGCTGCGTCGCTCTCCACGGCCCTATCATTCCCTTCCGGCGTCCTGCTAGAATAGGAATTTGCATTCCTTTGGGAATTTGGGGCGATGGTTTCAGCCTTTACTGAAAAATACGACGTGGTGGTGGTGGGCGCGGGACATGCGGGCGCGGAAGCGGCCGTGGCTGCGGCGCGCATGGGATTGAAGACGGCCCTCTACACCATCAATCTGGACCTGATCTGCCAGATGTCCTGCAACCCCGCCGTGGGCGGCATCGCCAAAGGGCATCTCGTGCGGGAAGTGGATGCGCTGGGCGGCGTGATGGGCGAAGTGATCGACGCCGTGGGCATCCAGTTCCGCCTGCTCAACACCAGCCGCGGCCCGGCCGTCTGGTCGCCGCGCGCCCAAGCCGACAAAAAACTCTACCGGAGCAAGATGCGCCAGGTGCTGGAACAGGAACCGAACCTGCGCATCAAACAGGCCGAGGTTATCGATCTGCTGCTCGACGGCTCCGAATTATCCCAACCAGGGACGTGCCGCCGGGTGCGAGGCATTCGGCTGATGGATGGCCGCACGGTCAAAGCGGGCGCCGTGGTGGTGACCACGGGAACGTTTTTGAACGGGCTGATCCATTGCGGAGAGCAGAAATATGCCGCCGGACGTTCCGGCGAACCGCCCGCGGTGATGCTGGGTGAGGCGCTGCGGCGGCTGGGATTCGAAGTGGGCCGCCTGAAAACCGGAACGCCGCCCCGGCTTGACCGCCGCACCATCGACTTTTCCAGATTTCAGGTGCAGTCCGGCGATGCGGTCCCGACGCCCTTCAGCTTCCGCACGCGCGCGATCACGCAGGAGCAGACGATCTGCTGGATCACGGTCACAAACGACGAGACGCACCGCGCGATCCGGGAAAACCTCCATCGCTCACCGCTTTACTCCGGGCAGATCAAGAGCATCGGGCCGCGCTATTGCCCTTCGATTGAAGACAAGGTCGTCAAGTTTCCCGACAAGCCGCACCACCAGATTTTCCTTGAGCCCGAAGGCCTGGACACCAATGAGATTTACGTGAACGGCATGTCCACCTCCATGCCCATCGACGTTCAGGCGGCAATGGTAAAGTCGATTCCCGGGCTTGAAAACGCGGAAATGATCCGCCCCGGCTATGCCATCGAATACGACATGATCCAGCCGACGGAACTCTATCCGTGGCTTGAAACCAAACGGATTGAGAATCTGTTTCTTGCCGGGCAGATCAACGGGACGACAGGTTATGAGGAAGCCGCCTGCCAGGGCATCATGGCCGGCATCAATGCCGGGCTAAGGGTGCAATCGCGCGAACCGCTTGTGATCGCCCGCACCCAGGGCTACACCGGCATCCTGATTGACGATCTGGTCAACAAGGGCGTGGACGAGCCTTACCGCATGTTCACGTCGCGCGCCGAATTCCGCCTGCACCTGCGGATTGACAACGCCGACGAGCGCCTGATGCCCATCGCTTACAAAGCCGGCACGATCAAGGAAAAAGATTACGAAGCGTTTCTAAAAAAACGGCAGCGGATTTCCGCCTCCTCGCGCTTTCTGCTGGAAACCCGGCTGGATCCCGCCTCACGCGCGGGCCGCGAAATCTATTCCCGGCTCGGCCTTATGTCAGACGGCAAATTCTCCGGGCCTGCGCCGCTTACCGGCGAGCAACTGTTGAAGCGGCCGGAAGTGAAAATCGACGACCTCATGGAATGGATCAACGAGGGGATCAAGTCAAACGGCGGCGAGCCGCTTGTGAGCGGCAACGGCGATGGGATGCACTCGCTCGCCGGACGTGAAGAAGCGCGGCGCATCGAAACGGATTTTAAGTATGAAGGCTACCTGGCGCAGCAGGAAAAGCAGATGGAGCGCATGAAGCGCGCCGAGCAGCGCCACATTCCCGGCTGGTTCGACTACGGCAAGGTCTCCGGGCTTTCACGCGAAGTGGTGGAAAAGTTCACGAAAGTGCGCCCGTTAACATTGGGCCAAGCTTTGCGCATTCCCGGCATCACTCCCGCCGCCGTCTCGCTCGTCAACGTCTACATCGAAATCTTCCAGCGGCGCTCCGCGGAGCAGGCGTAGGGCACGCTCGAAAAATCGCACGCCTTGAACACCATGGCGTGACGACCGATCACTACTCATCTCCTGATGATTGCTCCGTCCTCGCCCAGATAGGAAAGGAACTCGCGCGGAAACTCATTCTTCAGCAGCCGACGCGCAATGCACTTACACAGGGGGAGCCACCTGTTAACTCTTTCCAAAGCAAGAAGGTCATCGGCGTTGAGCTTCAGTTCGCCAGAGTCGGAAGAGAGCGCGTGGGCGACGTCATTTCTCAGGGGATAAAGATAGGAATCAATGGCATACTTGATCCTCCTCCCAACAACTTCTGGAAGGAAAATCGAATTGAGGGCCATCTGATCCCATCCGGTTGGCTGCCGAATCGGAAATATCGCATTTACCCAAGCGACAAATTCTGCTGGGCTTCCCGGAATGCTTTCAACAGGGCGCGTGAACGGCTGCCTTGCAGCATTCGCCTCTCGGGCCAGCCGGCGGCGGCGACCAAGAACCCCATCGATTATCTTAAATAGACAGAGGAAACGATAAACGGAGCTGTTACTGTTTAGCCCTTCCCTGTAAAGGCTAGCAAAGCCTTGAAAGTCTGGGCTCATTTGCTCCTCGGGCACTACCGAGAAGGGAGCATCCCAGGACGGCGATTTGATCGTCATTCGGACGTTATGGTTCCGGAGTTCCAGCGTCTCAATCTCAAAGACCTTCAATGGGATGTCGAGGTGGACCGACCAATTGCTTAGGCTCGGGGCAATGGCGCGGTAAGCCACCCTTTGTGCGTCGGCGGCGTTTTTGGCCTGGAAGGGCTCGGCCTCGATCTTGCCAAGGTATCCACGTGAATTGGGATGTCCGGTGAAGGCAAATTTGCCCTCACTGGTTTGTACGTACAATCTTATTGCCTTCGCCTCCGAGACGCCCGGCGGCGAGAATGCGGGCGCGACGATGCCAAGGTGTGAGTCCCCTTGATGGGCATCTGCAGGTTTGTACTCCCTCTCCGGGGTAAGGGAAAATCCAGGTCGCGCAAGGACGAATGTTACCTTGTACAGGCCGGGGAGACCTTCTGGACCACCAAAATTGCGAGGGTCACCGGCGTCCTTGTATACAGGCACGAAGATCAGGTGCTGTTCCTGCCCAGGCAGGCCCATCGCGCGGAAGCTCATTGAGGCTGCTGTTGCCGGGACGGCGGGCTGATAGCCTTCTCGACCGGGCACGGTCACAGGAGCAAATGGGGAGGTCGGCACTCGACCGTCAGGAGGAAGGTTTGTTGCTGGTGCCGTCGCCTCCCCTTTCAGAGCGCAGCATCGCTTAAATTTTTTCCCGCTCCCGCAGGGGCAAGGTGCGTTCCTGCCAATGCGATCCATCGTGCTCTTCGGTGCCAGCATTGGACCCTGGCCTCAACGCTGCGGAATTATATACCATACGCTGACTCTTGAGGGTGCGTGGCGTCGGCTGCGCGCCTTCGTTCTGCGCCTCTCAACTTGCATTGGCCAGCGATGTAGGGGTAGGCTTGGGGCATGGACGTGAAAACGATCAAGGCGGCAATCGAGCAGCTCAGTGAGCCGGAGCGCCGAGCTTTAGCGGACTGGTTTCAGGAGCTTGAAGAGCAAGCCTGGGATGCCGAAATGGAGCGGGATTTTTCTCCGGGCGGGCGCGGCCAAGCTCTTGCCGAAAGGGTCAACCAGGAAATCGAAGAGGGAAAATTCACTCCGCCCGATGAGGGACTGCGCTCCCGGCAAGGG
>JAJYHU010000003.1 GCA_021784615.1 Acidobacteriota bacterium
TTGGACGAGCCGTCGATGATCGGAAGGCAGATGATCTCCGGCGTATGGTAGGAGTGAATCAAGGAAATCTCCGCAGCAATCTCCGGAAACAAATCGCGCGTGGTTTTGATCAGCATCAGGAATTCTTTGTCCGCCGTAACTTTCCCTTCCCATCGGTAAATAGACTGGACAGGCGCGGTGATGTTCACGCACGCGGCCAGTTTCTCATCGATCAGTTTCCGCGCGATCTTGCGGCATTCGCGCCGGCTTCGGGCCGTAACCATCATTACAATTTTGTCCGTCACAAATCCTCCTCGCCAACCAAAGCGCCCAGTCCGCCCGGAGGTCTTGAGCGCGATAGCCATCGCTTCGCTGCCGCCACAGCCTTCTGAAGCTTTCTTGCCGGTTGCCAAGATGCTATCCCAAAGATACAATAGGCACAGAATGCCGGGCAATCCCATCCATTTCGGAACCTCCGGCTGGCGCGGCGTCATTGCAGAAGATTTCACCTTTGCAAACGTCAAGCTGGCGTGCTCCGCCATCGCTCAATATCTGTTGTCGCAGGCGGGCAAGCCGCGCGTCATCATCGGATACGACACGCGCTTTCTTTCAGAGAAATTTGCGGCCGCAGCCTCGGAAATGCTCGCATCGCACGGAGTGGAAACTTGGAACGCGGCGAATCCCGATCCCACTCCCGCGCTCTCTCATGGAATTCTGCACAGCCGACTCGACGGCGGCATCAACATCACCGCCAGCCACAACCCGGCGGAATATAACGGGTTGAAATTCTCAGGGTCGGACGGCGCGCCCGCCATGCCCGAGGTCACCCGGGAAATCGAAAGCCTGGCCGAGCGCATCGAACGCGGCGAGTTTTCACTGAAAGGCCCCAAGTTTACCGCGCCCCTCATGCGCCCCGCGGACCCGAAGCCCGCTTACATGGACGCGCTTCGGCAAAAGATCGATTTCAAGGCGATTACCGGCGCCAAGTTGAAAGTTGCTTATGACCCGCTCTACGGCGCCGCGCGCGGCTACCTGGACGACCTGCTCCGCGAATGCGGCGCAAGCGTCCATACCATCCACGATTTTCGCGATCCCCTTTTTGCCGGCACGGGCCCGGACCCAAGCCGGCAAAACCTTGCCGAACTTGCCGAATGCGTCAAGCGTGAACATTGCGCGGCGGGGCTTTCCACGGACGGTGACGCGGACCGCTTTGGGTTTGTGGACGCCGACGGCACTTGGATTCATCCCAATTACATCCTGGCGCTTTTGGCCGATTATCTGATTGAAGTCCGCGGAATTCCCGGAGGAGTGGGCCGCAGCGTGGCCACCACGCATCTGATTGACGCTGTGGCCAAGCATCACGGCGTTCCGGTCTACCAGACGCCGGTGGGATTCAAGTACCTCGGCGAGTTAATCAAGGAAGACAAAATCGTTCTGGGCGGCGAGGAAAGCGCCGGCCTGAGCATTCGCGGCCATCTGCCGGAAAAGGATGGGATTCTGGCATGTCTGCTGGTGGCGGAGATGCTGGCCAAACGAGGCCTGACGCTGAAGCAGCAGATTGAAGAACTCTTCAAAAAAGTGGGGCCCTGCTATACCGTGCGGATCAACTTGGCGCTCACTCCCGACGCCGCAAAACAACTGGCGACAAAACTCAAGCAGGATTATGACACCTTCGACGGCCGCAAGGTCGCGAAGATTGACCGGATGGACGGCTTGAAGATGATTCATGAAGACGGCTCCTGGGTCCTGATGCGTCCTTCCGGAACCGAGCCCGTGGTTCGCGTCTACTGCGAAGCTCCTTCGCAAACTGAGCTCGACCGCCTTACGAGCGCGGCCAAGGCATTCGTCAGCAACTCATGAAGCTGATCAACTGGGATCACAAACCGTTCCGGCAATACGCCATCCTGGCGCTGGCGTTGGCCACCATGATCCTCGTGATGCATGAAATTTTTGGCCCGCACGGCTATCTGGCGCTCCGCCGCCAGAAGCAGCAATACAACGCCCTCCAAAAACAGATTGAGACGCTTTCGCAGGAAAATCAGCAACTCAACCAGAAGATCAAGTCGCTCAAAACCAATCCGGACGCGATTGAAAAACAAGCGCGCGAACAACTCCATCTCGTGCGTCCCGGCGAGTACGTCTACATGCTGCCGAACAAGAAACAGATGCAGAATCCTTCCACAGCCCAAAACCAGCCGCAGAAGCAGTAAGCGGCCTTCGGCGCGGTAAACACGCCGCGCGATAGCCGCCTTCTGATTACCGCACCACGCCTTCGAGCGGGCTCGAAGCGGTGGCGTAAAGCTTCTTCGGAATGCGCCCTGCAAGGAAAGCCTTGCGGCCGGCAATTACCGCGTGCTTCATGGCTTCCGCCATGGTCACCACATCGTTTGCTCCGGCGATTCCCGTGTTCATCAAAACGCCGTCAGCGCCGAGTTCCATCGCCACGGCCGCGTCTGAAGCCGTGCCCACGCCCGCGTCAACAATCAACGGCACCGCCGTGATCATTTCCCGCAGGATGCGCAGGTTGGCAAGATTCTGGATGCCCAGGCCGGAGCCAATCGGCGCGCCCAGCGGCATCACCGCCGCCGCTCCCGCGTCAACCAGCCGCCGCGCACCCACCAGATCGTCGTTCGTGTAGGGCAACACGACGAACCCTTCCCGCGCCAGCGTCTCCGTGGCCTTCAGCAGTTCGAAGTTGTCCGGGAATAGCGTCTTCTCATCGCCGATTACTTCCAGCTTGATCCAGTTGGAAAGTCCTACTTCCTGAGCCAAGCGAGCCGTTCGCACGGCTTCGTCAGCGTTGTAGCAGCCGGCAGTGTTTGGCAATATAAAGAATTTCTTGCGGTCGATAAAATCCAGCATCGACTCCTTGCTTTTGTCCGTCAGGTTCACGCGCCGGACGGCCACTGTAACAATCTCCGCTCCGGAGGCTACATGCGCGCGGGCCATTTCCTCAAAGCTCTTGTACTTCCCCGTGCCCACAATCAGCCGCGAGTGGAATTCTTTACCTGCAATCCGCAAAACGTCGTTGTCCATTTGGCTTGATGTCTCCTTCATTTTGATTCTAGTCAGGAGGTCCGCAAATTGCAATTTGCACCAACCCGCACGCGTTCTGGTTTGATAACAGGAAAGCGATGCCGGAAATCACCTCCGCATATTGTCATAACCCCTATCCCATTGATTACAATAACCACAATCTACAACGTAGAAACAATGAATTGCTCAATGCGGAGCTCTCCGGCTTGAACAAGCAGCGGAAGACGAACAAGCAGCGGGAGACGAAGGCCGATTTGCATGGCGCCGCGAGTCATCCGCAAGGGCAAAGCTGCCACGGATTCCTCCGCGCCAGCCCCTGGAGGATTTTGAAAACCAGACGGCTTTATGCCGCTCTGCGCGTAGGATAACGCTCGCCGGTCAGTACGCAAATAACACCCGCGCGACTTCTTGAAATCAGTTGCATCGAGAAGTCAATAAATGGTAAACATCTGGATTCCATTCCGAAGG
>JAJYHU010000342.1 GCA_021784615.1 Acidobacteriota bacterium
TAGAGGCACAGCGCGATGAGCAGGCTGAGGATTACATCCGGAATAAAAACCCGGGTGAACAGGAAACAACCCACGCACGTCGCCACAAAGAGT
Organism: Acidobacteriota bacterium; assembly: GCA_021784615.1. Lineage (GTDB taxonomy): Bacteria > Acidobacteriota > Terriglobia > UBA7540 > UBA7540 > JAMCXS01. Next base: position 94 of record JAJYHU010000342.1, read on the forward strand.
CCGGCATAGATTCCACCTCGGTCGCCAAAAGCGCGCAGCCCCCATCGTGCTCCGAGTCCGACCAGGAGAAGGATGGAGAGGATAATGGGCAGGCGCACGGCAAACTCAGAAACCCCGAAAGCCGCGAAGCCGAACGACACCAGCCAGTATGGGAGTGGCGGTTTTTCGAGGTAGCGGATGCCGTTGACGTGCAGCGTAACATAGTCGCCCGTTCGATACATTTCGCGCGCAGCCTCGGCGTGCGTGGCGTCGGCGTCATCAAGCAACGGAGGGCGAAAGGCGCCCTGAAAATACACACCCAGCCAAATCACGGCGAGCATGACCCACGGGAGTGTGCGCCGAGCCGAAACCCATACCGGCGGCCGTGAAGATTCTTGATTGAAAGTGGTCTGTTCCATGTTTATTGTCGGCGAGAACTTTATCCGCTCAGGCCTTAGTATCTGTGAGAATGCCGGATGGCGGCTGGTTCGTTTCCGCCAAGCCTTGCCGGCGCCTTTCCGGGGGGCTGCAAGCTGTGCTACGGACCCGTATCCACATTGATATCAATTACCCGGTGCTGAAACCCTACAAAGTGGCCATAGTAAGGCGAGGCGATATTGTTATAAATGGCGAGAGGATTTAGATTGTTGGTCGCGTTGTGGAGGCCAATACCCCATCGCAACTTGGTGCGGCCGAGCCCGAAAGGAAGGAAGTGAGGCAGAGGAAGAACCTTCCAAACCTTGAAATCAAACGAGAAAAAAAGCGGAAATCGATTGATGTTAGGCTCGCCGACGTAATTTTGCAAATCATTGATTTTCGACCACGGGAAACCGGTATGAACGTCGACAATCGGGGCAAATACGATCTTGAATGGAAGATGAAATATTCCCCATGAAATAAATCGGTCTGGAACGTCCGCATTGAGACTCGAATAAGAGCTCGGCCGAATGATGGGCTCTTCAAAAGGCACAAAAACGCTGGCAACGGTATTCAGATCACCGCGCGCCCTACTGCGCACATAGGAAGTGTTCAACTCATCGCCTTTTTCATTGCGGTAACTTACCAAGGCCTCAAATTCATGATATCGCGCGACGCCGCGGTTGGAGAGCAGCAGCGTGGATTCCGTTGGAGACGTTTCGGGGTTAATGACGAAGTCCCGGTAGGTGCTGCTTCGAAGGTAACTAACCTTGAAAGCAACATGGCTCGTAAGTTGATGGTCAAATTCGAGGGTCCATGTCAGGTTATAGGGTGTCGCATCAAGATCAGAGCAGTCCGGAACTACTCGCAGTCCTGTTGAAGTCCTTGTGGCGCATTGGTTCTGGTAGGTTATGGGTGGACCCGACGGGATGCCCAGATTGTCATACATTGTTATGACCTGGGTGGGATTGCTGCCGAAATCGCTCGCCAGCAGGGGGACCCGCGATTTGAAGATGCCGGCGCCTGCCCTCAATATTGTCCGGCCACTCCGGCCGGGTGAGTAGACAACCCCAAGCCTCGGCGCGAAGGTGGCCACCTCGCCGACCGCCTGCCCGTAGTATTGGAATCCAAGGTCCACTGCGGCGTTGTCATGCATCGTCCAGTGATCGCCAATATAGGCTGCGCCTTCCGCGTTGCTCGTCGAAAGCGTAACAGGAGATTGAGAAGTAGGAATTCCGCCGGGCCCAAGGAAGTCAATTCGTTCGGCGACCGTACCGTCAGTTCGCGTGACCAACACGGGGTGCGACTGGCTGGTTCCCGCGTAGGATCGGTAGATCAGATCCCCGCCAATTTCAGGCTGGTGCTTTCCCAGCCATTGCCAGCCGGGGAATCGGTAGATAATGTTGCCTTCTTCCTGGTCGCTTGCTCTACTCCAAGCATTGAAATAGTTCCCGCCGTAGCCGTTCGGCGTGACCAGCATGGGTTCCGGGCCTTGGCCATGGGCATTGGCGTCAAACTTGGTATATTTGAAGAGGCTGGTCAGAATACCGCCGGAGGAGAACTGGTAAGTGTCATTGCCTTGCAGGGAGAAACCACGCTGTGAATAATTCGACGAGGCAGGCTGCTGGACCAACGCGCTGATGTCTGCATACTCCTGTTTTCGCGGAAAGAGTTGAAAATTGAAAGAGACAATGTGGCGGGGCGAAATGACGAACTGGAATGACGTGAAGGAATTGTAGCCTTCCTTTTTAGTTTCATTGTGGGGCCAGGCAAGCCCGCGGACGGGGATTTTCATCATGTTGTAGATGAAAGCTTCGGAGAAATTTAAATGGTTTTTCCAGATCGGTCCTGTGAAATCGAGCCGGGGCTCCCAGTCGTTGATACCGACCAGGTGGCCGCCTCTGCCGCGAAACCCCGGGAAGAAATCATTAAGGTCCCATCCCCAGTCGGAGGCAGGCGCCTTCGTGTCAATGGTGGTCAAGCCGCCGGAGAATCCACTGTATCGGGCATCAAGAGGCGCCTTATAGACATTGAGAGACTGAATGGCATCGATCGAGAGGTCGATGTTATAACTGCCGGTAATAGGGTCGACGGCCTGCGCGCCATCAACCAGGAGCATGCCCACGTTCTCTGGCGTTCCCTTAATGTTGATCTTTCCCGTAGGAGTTCGGATCACGCCAGGAACGAGCGGCAGAGCGGCCTTAAAGCTTTGTTCAGCAATTGGGAGAGTAGCAATCTCTTGGGAACCCATTTTACTGGGCGGCGCAGCGTGCTGCTGGGTAACGGAACCGCCCTCAGCGCGAACCTCCACCTTTTGCACTAATATCTTTTGCGCAGGCATTTGGACATGCACAAGCGGGGCTTTGCCTTCGGCTATTTTGATTCCTGTTTCGATAACCGGCCGGTACCCCAGGGCCGTACAGGTGATATCGTAGGTGCCTGGCAGCACGCCACGGATGCCAAATTCGCCCCTCTGGCTAGTTGTGACCGTCAGGCCCGCGCTGGGCAGCATGCCTCCGGTCATGGTGCAGACTACTCCCCCAATGGGGGCTCCTTTTTCATCGACGACTTGTCCCCTAAGCTCCTGTGTGGGCTGGGGAATGGCAGCCTGAGAGACCGTCGCGGAAAGAAAGGCAAACGCCAGAAGTGCAGCATAAAAACAAAGCTTGGTCTTACCCATCATCCCGCCATCTTGTTGGTAGTCTTGGAAAATCCTTTTCCAAACTGCCTGCATGAACTCCCTCAAATTGTTTAGAAGGTGTTTTGCGGCCCAGCGATACAAGTTTTCGCACACCCAGTTCTGTAAGGCATCGTTGCGCAACGCCTGCCACGGACACAAAGCCTTAAGTATAATCCCTTGGTGTGAGTCACGTATACTCCCCAGCCATAAATTGCATCTCCACCTTTCGGTATCAATAGAATGATTTGTAAGCCAATATTATCCAAAGTGCCTATAAGCACATGTATATTCAAAGTGTTATAGGCCTT
>JAJYHU010000133.1 GCA_021784615.1 Acidobacteriota bacterium
AAAAACAGCCAAAACGAACCGAAAACGAACCGAAAACGAAGCTAGCTAAGTTATTGAAAATAAATAAAGGCGCTAAAAACGAACCGAAGAATATGCGGTTCGGTCTATTGTCCCGCCACGGTCTTACATTCAGAAATTTTCCAGGATATCGGTTACCAGCGTATGAGCAAAATCGTTGGACAGACGGTTCATGGCGGGCACGTCTTCTTCAAACAGAGCGGGCGTGGACTGGCTCACCTGGTACTCTTCCCGAAAGATGTAATTGGGATTGGAGAAGAGCACTTTCTTGGTATGGAGATCGACGAGCTCCACGCTGGAATTCACCTGGATCTGGAAAGTGGTGGCGCGGCCCGTATTGGGATCGAAGGTGAGGACGCCGGAGCGGATTGAGTTGACGGTTCCCTTGATCTCCGCGTCAGCGCCCGCGGGATCTGGCGTCACCTGGAAGCTGGTTCTCTCGATAAACTCGCGCATCACCGCCGCCGTAATTCTCTGCTCGATTTTGAATTTGGGAGTTCGGTTGACGAAGGTTGGAATGGCGATGACCTTGACGTCGGGAGGAAGCCGGCTTGCCGTCCCGGCCACACGGTAGCCGCAGGACGCCGCCAGAATCACCAGCGAGGCCGCAGCCGCAAGAGCCGAAGCGCGGGCAAGGAATCTCATCGGAGCAGGCTCAGCGCTTGGCGCCGTTCGATCAGGCTCTCCGCGATTTGCGCGGCGTTGAGCGCCGCAAGGCGCAGGTTATCCGCTACGGCCCATAGCCAGATTCCCTCCGGGCAGGTCGAGTCCGGCTCAATGGCATCCACCAGAATCTCGTTGGAGCCCGCCGCCTCCACTTGCGAAGGAGGTTTTTGGGAGCCGCGGCGAATCCTGAGAGGCCGGCCGTCCAGCGCGGCAACCAGATCGGCCGGGGCCACCCGATCTTCGGTTTCCACGTAGAGCGAGAGGGCCATCGAGTAGAAGACGGGAACCTGGAGCAAACGCACCGCCGGCCAGGGAGCGCGGTTTTGCAGGTAAGCCTGAAGTTGGCTCCGAACGCGACTCTCGATCGGGGCAGCCTGTTCAGCCGGAGTTCCCAAGCGAGGCAGCAGATTGAAGGCGAGTTGCCCGCCAAAGATCTCCTGAGGAACTTTTTGAAAGCTTAACAGGTTGACGGTTTGCCTTTGCAGTTCGTCAATGGCGCGCGACCCGATTTCTGACGCCGGGCTGTAAAGATGGCCGACGGCGCTTCGAATGGGAAAATGTGCGGCCAGGCGGACCATCAAAGCGCTGACCATGATCGTGGCGGCGTGGGGAGACACAATCCGCCGGGGTTCCTGGCGGGCGGAACGGTCCTGATCGGATGAGGGCGGAGGGTCGAGGAAGGGAATCCGCAGATCGGAACCCTCCTCTTCCGGAGCGCGCGAACTCAAATCGATGACGACGCGCGGATTCGCAGAATTTTGGGGGCTGTTGTTCAGATGTTCAAGCCAGTTGCCAAGCCGCTGGTTGGGCGCGGCCACAAAAGCGAAATCGAAATTGGAGGGAATTTCAGCGAGGTTGTCGAGCGCTTCCGGGCCTCCTTTGCTGAAGTCAATCAGGGGCAGTTCGGGTTCCCCCCCCGGGTCTTCCACCGATTTGAGGCTGGAAATGGGGAAGCCTCGCTCATTGAGCACGGTGAGAAGCTCCTTGCCCAACAGAGAAGACGCTCCGATGACGATAACTCGTAAGCCGGACTCTTTCATTGAACGGGAACCTCTTTCGGGGCCGGAGGGCTGGGCCGCGGCTTACTGGGAATTCGCTGGACGATGCCGGAAAGCGCGTAGGTGAGCGCAATGATCAGCAGCACGGGCTCCGAGTAAAACACGATGAGCCAGACAATCAGGCCGATAACAATGACGGTGACGTACGGACGCCGCCGGCGCAGGTCGAGCGTCTTGAAGGTGTAATAACGCACCCGGCTGACCATCAGGAAGGCCAGCGCCAAAGTCGCCGCGAGCCAAATCACCGTGATTGGCCAATCCGTCAGCGGAGTCTTTTGCCAATGCACCACGGCAGCAATGACGCCCGCCGCGGCGGGGATGGGAAGCCCCACAAAAAAGCGGCGGTCGCCGCCGGGTTTTGAGGTGTCAATGTTGAAGCGGGCCAAACGCGCTGCCCCGCATATGAGAAAAGCAAAACTTGCAATCCAGCCGATCGCGCGGAGATGCTGCGTCAACTCCGCTCCGGAAACGCCGATCGCCGAGCGCACGCCCCAGGCGTAAATCAGCAGTCCGGGAGCCACTCCAAAGGCGATTACGTCGGCCAGGGAGTCAAACTCGCGCCCAAAGTTGGAGGCGGCGTTGGTCAGGCGCGCAATGCGGCCGTCCAAGCCGTCAAACAAGATCGCCAAACCGATAGCCATGGAGGCGTTATCGAAAATGGAACCCGCAAAGGAAGGGCTGGCGCCTGCCGCCATCATCTGCGTTCCCCGCAGAGTGGTCAGAATAGCGTAGTAGCCGCACACCAGCGTTCCTACCGTGAAAAGGCTGGGCAGCAGGTACAAGCCCCGCCGTAACCGGTGATTGCTATCCGCCAAGTTTTTAGGTTGAGGTTGGTCTGCTGATTCCAATAATGCTGCTCCCTGCCCGAACGCGGTGGCCTACCTGGACGCAAAGGCTCACTTCTGGTGAAATCAGGATGTCGACCCGCGATCCGAACTTGATCATCCCCACGCGTTCGCCGCGCTCAATCCTGTCGCCGGGCTTCTTCCAGAACACGATCCTCCGCGCCAGCACGCCGGCGATTTGCTTAACGACCACTTTGATCTCTTCGCCTTCAACTGTGAATACATTCTGCTCGTTCTCCACCGACGCCACCGGCTCCGACGCCATGTGGAATGACCCCTTTCGGTACGTCACATCCTGGATAACCCCCGTAATGGGCGAACGGTTTACGTGAACGTTGAGCGGCGACATGAAGATGCTCACCCGCAGGCGTGGGCGTTCTCCTTCGCCTTCTTCCCGAACTTCCACCACGCGTCCATCGGCCGGAGAAACAATAACGCCAGGACCGGTGGGAATCATGCGGTCCGGATCACGAAAGAAATTCAGGACAAACAGCGCGAAAGCTAAGATGAGAGCGGCTGCAATCAGGAAAAACTTTCCAGGCCAGAACAGGCCAAATCCCAGGATAACACCCCCCGCCAGCACCAAGGGCAGGCCGTACGCGTACCCTTCCTTTACCATAAGTTCACGGCCCACAAACGCAGCACACTTCCGCTGGCATGAAGAAAAGCCGGAGCCTCCCTCCCCCCTTGAAGCAACACTACCCACTTGCTCGTTCGGCAGGCCCGCTGTCCAACGAAGAGTCGCCTCTTTTTATTCGATCCGTTCGCTAGGCGGCTGTCACAGAGCGCTTTGCAAGAGCGGTCATCTGGTCTTTCAGACGCAATTTAAGCTTTTTTAGCCTGACTTCTTCCAATTGCTCAGCTTCGGTGAGAAAAGGCTTGGC
>JAJYHU010000098.1 GCA_021784615.1 Acidobacteriota bacterium
TAACATGCTTTCCAATGTCGTTCGCTCTTTGGCAGTGAGCTCAATTTGGGGTGCTCGACGTGGCATAATCGAGCACTATAGGTCAATTTAATCAATAAGTCAATGTAATTATATTACGAAACACTAGCGGCACGTCTTCCCCCCGGGCATTGTCAGGATGATGACTCTGGCTGTCTTCTCGCATCCTGTTCCAATTCTTCCCGGAATCGATTCAAAGCGACGCCCGCTGTTGAGGGGCGGGTTGTTTCATTGAACGCAGGATGCGCCTGCCGCGTTACCCAGCAAATTATTGCCGAGTTTGATCCCGGCATCGCTTGTTCACTCATCGTATTTGCGGGCATTATGGACTTGCATGCTCTGGACGGGTGGGGAATTGGACTTTGGCATGGATTTAATCTTGCAAAAGCGCAAAGCCTGGCCTCTAAAAATCGCCAGTGCTATTGTGGGCGAGTCGACACGATTGTGATTTGTTTCATGATGCTCGTTAAATGGTAAACGTGCAAGGCGTGACTATTTCTGGATCACACTCTGACTTCTGTCTTATAAATAGGGTCATGAACATTCTGGCATTTCTCATCGCTGTCTACGCGTTGGTTATGATCCTGCTCCACGTGTTTACCGGCAAGATTCTGAAGACTTGGCGCGAACAACCCGGTTCACGGATCGGTCGTTGGTTTCCCCCGCGCCTTGCCTTGCGGACCGAGGGCCTGTTCTGGCTCTTGGCACTGGCGGCCTGGTTTCTGTGGGCATCCTTGGCATTGAAGGTACTGGTAGTCGTGTTTGCAGCAATCCACCTCGGCATCTGGGGAGCGAGCGAACTCAAAGGCAATAGCAATATGGTTCCAGCCTTCAACACGACGCCCGCTACGCGGCGGGCGATTGTGGTCTTCGACCTGATTGAGGCACTTGTGCTGACTGCTTTGAGTGTTCTCGCGGTTTTGTACCTAATTCACGGCAGGTAAAATGCTCCGGGCACTGTCGGTTTGCGGAAGCGTGACAAAAGTCCTCGATCGTTAGCGTGGACGATCGGTATGCTTTGATTGGACACGAAATGGAGGACGCGCGATGAGTGAACTGATCGATAACCGGGCGCCGCGTTTGCAGACGCTGAAGGACGTAATTACCGAACTTCATAATGGTACACCCGCCCACGAAGTCAGGGCAAAACTTAGAACTCTGGTACGTGAAACCGATCATTCCGAAATCATGGCCATGGAGCAGGATCTGATGGCGCACGGCATGCCCGCTGGCGAAATCCAGCGCATGTGCGACCTGCACTCCCAGGTAACCCGTGAGGTGCTGGTTACATTGCCAGGGATACCGCTGACTCCGGGCCACCCCATTGATACTTTGCGCCGCGAAAATGAAGCTGTAAAAGGGGTGCTCGCCCGCATGCGGTCAGCGATGAACGAGGCTATTGAACATTCGGACCGAAACGAGACAAGCGCATCCCTTCTGGATTGGCAGCAGTCGCTGAATGAGCTGATGGACCTTGAGAAGCATTACCAGCGGAAGGAGCACCTCCTCTTCTCTTGCCTGGAAAGGCACGGGATCACGGGCCCGTCGAAGGTGATGTGGGGCAAAGACGACGAGATTCGAGCAATGCTGAAGAATCTCGCCCGGGTTCTACGCTCGGAGGGAGACAGCGCTGATTGGAAACCAGCGGCAATGCAGGCTGGTGAGGCGGCGGCAAACGCCATTGAAGAGATGATTTATAAGGAGGAGAAGATCCTTTTCTCTCTATGCCTCGACAAGTTCACGGATGCAGAGTGGGGCGAGGTCTGGGAGTCTTCGCCACGCTACGGATGGTGCCTCGTCGAGCCCCGCAAGGGCTTTTGTTTTCCCAAGCCTTCAACGGCCGGGGAACCAGAAACCACAAGCGCCACTGGCATTCAGCTTCCCACTGGCCATCTGAGGCTCGATCAACTTCGTGCCATTTTTTCGACTCTGCCTGTTGATATTACTTTCGTGGACGCTGATGACCGAGTCGCGTTATATTCCGAAGGCCCTGACAGGCTCTTTGCCCGCAGCAAGGCAGTGATCGGTCGGAAAGTGCAGAACTGCCATCCGCCGCGAAGCGTGGAGATTGTCAATCACATTCTGAATGATTTTCGGGAGGGGAAGCGAGACGTAGCCGAGTTCTGGATCAACCTTCGCGGCCGGTTTGTTCATATCAGGTACTTTGCCGTTCGTGCTGAAGAGAATCGCTACCTGGGTACGCTGGAAGTTACGCAGGACGTCACGAACATCCGTGCTCTGGAGGGAGAACAGCGGCTGTTACATTACGATACAGCGGAGGCGCAGAAGCCACAGGTTTAGTAGGTCTTGTTGATGAACCAGAATGAGTGATGATTGGAGATTTTGTGAAAGAGTATGTCTATTTTGCCTGCCTACTGGCGTGACATTCATCCTGCACGGCGCTGGGCGTTGGTCTGGCCCCGAGAACACGGGGCCTGGGGAATTCTGCTCGTTTCCCTGATCACTGGATCCGCCATCGGCTTTTCATCCTTCACGGACTTTTCCACTTTATTGTGGTTGACGATGGCAGTGGTGGCAGCTTTCTGTCTTCAAACGCCGATTGAAAACAGTCTGCCTAGATCGCCCTTTCGTCCGCGGGGCTCTGCCGAATGGAGCTGGGTGATTGTTGCTGCTTCGCTATACGCGCTTACGGGCACTCTGGCTGTAGCGATGCTAATGTCCGCTGGGTTCTTGGGCCTCCTTTGGAAGCTGGGCCTGGTGGCAGCTGGATTCTTTGTGCTTCAAGCAGTCGCCAAGAGATTGGGTCGCGCCAGCCGCCTACCTGGTGAAATTATTGGAGCTTTCGGCCTGACTCTTGCCGCCGTTGCCGGCTGGGCTGTTGCAGCGGGCGGATTTGACCAGCAGGCTTTGGCAATATGGATCCTCAACGAACTTTTCGCTGTCGACCAGATCCTCTTCGTACAGCTTAGGATCCGTGAAGTACGAGCCGGCAAAAGCTCTTCAGGCTTCAGCGGCCGGATACTTTTTCTGGCTGTCGAGGCACTCCTCGCCTTGCTTCTTATCGGCGGAGCACATGCTGGATTCATTCCTTGGTTAGCACTTGTTGCCTTTCTCCCAGTCCTCGTGCGCGGAGGAACGTGGGCGCTGAGGACAGATCATGGCCGCTTGCAGATTCATCGGCTCGGAAAGAGCGAATTGTTTCATTCCATCCTTTTTGGGGTCCTGCTAATTGTCGCTTTTCGTCTACCAATTCACTGATTCAGCTCTCCATGCGTGAGCTACGTATGAATCCAGGTCTGCTCAATGCGCTGAAGGAGCAAAGGTTCCCACCGTCAGAAACGCGGGCTTTGATTTGCCAAGGACGGGTCATCCGCATTTGGTTTCTCGGGGTTGACTTTCTGCTTCGCTGTTTGCCCCTGTAATACGCAATGTGGTCCGCCTGCCGGTCTTCCGTTTCAGTTCGTGCACTTGGTCGGAACTGCACGAGAGAGCTTTTCGCAGATTAGCAGGTGCGTCCGATTGGTGGTTCCCATCTGCGCGAAGGGGAGCTGGTTCCGCATTCATGCAATCAACGGACCGCGGCTGCCTGTGGTTGAAGCTTAGGGGAGGAAGAGGTGCCTTGCTCTACCGTTCTCACGTCTACATCGAGGGTTCGATAAGGGTTCGATAACAGTTGCGAAGAGTGCCATTCGGTGTCTAAAGTAGCCATCCGTGCCTTAGTTTTCCGTAGGTTACGACAAACGGTCGTACTTTCACGGCGGTAACGCGGGTTCGAATCCCGCCGGGGACGCCAACACTCTTAAGCGGTTAACGCCAGTTGCTCCCGCATGACCGGTTTCTCCGGACTTCTATGGGACTTTCAGGCCCGAAAATCGAATCCAAACGGCCCACGGCTTCCGAAAGGAAGGCCGGGGATAGGTGCTGATAGCGGGCAGCCATTCTCAAGTCTTTGTGACCGAGCAAGAGCGCCACGGTGTGAATGTCCGCGCCTTGCATCCTGAGCCAGCTTGCCGCCGTGTGCCTGAGATCGTGAAAGTGAAAATCGAGCAACCCTGAGTCCGCACAAGCCCGCTTAATTCATGAAGGAGCGGCAAAGTGCAAATCAGAAGTGTTTGGCGCGGTCTGAATGGGTTTGAGAAGCTGGCGGAATGGATTCCAGTGACAATTTTGCGCGCCGACTCAGCGGCGGGGCTGATCTGGAAGACACGAGCCCCGGATCGCCGGGTGCTGCGCCAAGAGTAGCAAGGTCTTTCCGGGGAGAAGCGACGGGCTATCCGGCCGAAGGGCCGAAGGAGAGAGCGATCTGGCGGAAACTGCTGAGGAATGGAAACGAGATGGGAAGATGAATCACCACGCGGCGCACGGAGCAGACCACGCGAGCCCCCAGCTTCAGCAACCGCTCGCGCAGGGTCCCGACCTGGGCGCGAGCGCACCCCGTCCCCGCTGCGCGTCGCCGCAACTCTTGCATCAGCACCCGCAACTGGTTCGCCCAGAAACGGGTGCAACGGGTGCGGTCGATCTCCAAGCCCTGGTGCAGTTCCTTGATGCGGTTTTCAAGGTCGCCGCGCTCGCAGTACACCTGCTCGTAAATCCCCTGCGGGGGTCACATCTGTCTTGCCGAGGGCTGGGACCGCTACTCGCTGCCGAGGGCGGCTTGCGGGCCCGAGGGTTGAAGGCTTACCTTGCTCCGATAGGCCTTGCCGGTGGCTGCCCCGTAAGCGGCCAGAATGTCCGATAGGGCGATGACTCCCTGCAGGTTGTTGAAGTCCGCTCGGTGGATCACCGGGATCAGAGGCCAATCGCCGATCTGGCGCAAGGCAACATCGAGCGGCTGATCCGGATGGAGCCATGGCAGCAATTTGCCGGGCAGTACCCGTGCAAGGGGCGAGTCACCTTTCCCTTCCTTGGCGAGACCTCGCAAAGCTTCCTTGGTCACACCGGTCCAATCTCCACTCCGATGGCTTACCAGAAAGAACTCGTGGGGTGATCCGCTGGTCTTGCGGATTGCTTCGGCGACGGGTTCCTCAGCGCGCAGGACCACTTCTGCCGGCGGTCGCATGGCATCTTCCACCTGCAGGGTTCCGGTCTCCCGCTGCTCTTCCATGGAAGGGAGGTCGGTGCCGTCTTGGCGGGAAAACATATCAAAGAGCGGAACGGGCTGGTACTTGAGAGAAATAAGATAGGCAATGGTGTTTGCAATCATCACCGGCAAGATAATGGAATAGTTGCCGCTGACCTCGAGCACCATGAAAACGGAGGTCATAGGAACGCGCAGGAAGCCCGCAAAGAGTACCCCCATGCCAACCAGGGCGAATCCTCCCACCGTGCCGCCTAAATGAGGGAAGAGGATGTGCTCGACCCCGCCTACGGCGCCGCCGATCATGGCTCCGATAAACAGCGTGGGGGCAAACATGCCGCCGGGCGTTCCGCTGGAGAAGGATAGGCTGGTGGCGATAATTTTAAAGAAGGCAAGAAAGATGAGCAGCTTCCACGTGAACTGGTCATGGAGCGCCTGGTCGATAAAGTCATAGCCGGCGCCCATCACCTGCGGCAGCCAAATCCCGATGATGCCGATTAGCAGGCCCGCGGCCGCAGGCTGCACGTAATGCGTCCATCGCGGCAAGGCTTTCAGCCGCGGCCGAAGATAACATACCAGCTTCGCAAACATCAGCGAAGCTATCCCGCCAATAACTCCCAGGATGGCGTAGGCGATCAACTCCGCCGGATGCGCCAGATGGTAAGGCGGAACGCGGAAAAGAGGTTGCTCACCCAAAAACACGCGCAGAACCATGACGCTTGAGACAGCAGAAAGGACAATCGCGCCCAAGACCCCAGCGGTCCACTTTCCGATAACCTCTTCGATGACGAAAAGGACGGCGGAAATGGGAGCGTTGAAAGCCGCTGCCAAGCCCGCTGCCGCTCCCACCGGAGCAATCAGGCGCACCTTCTCTCGCGAAAGATGGAGCCGTCGGCCAAGAGCGGAAGCAATCCCCGCTCCCATTTGCAGTGAGGGATCTTCCGGGCCAAGGGATTGGCCGGAACCGATTGCCAGGCTACAGGTCAGGAATTTTCCGATGACCGTGCTGAAAGGAATATAGCCGTCGTAAATGTAGACGGCGGCCTTTGTCTGGTTGACCCCGCTTCCTCGGACCTGCGGGAAAAAGTGAATGACCATGATGGCGACGCACAACCCCGCGAGCGCCGGAACGAGAAGGAGCCGGAGGGGCGTGGGGTCTAAGGCGGACCCGAGGAGCCGGATGCGAGTCCAATCGATCGCAATCTGGAAACAGACAACGGCCAGCCCGGAAAAAAGTCCGATGATGACGGCCAGCAGAAGAAAAAGGCCTTCTTCGTGGAGGAAGAGGCGCGGTGGCCTTATTTTCTTGAGCCATGGCAGAAAAGCGGTCCAGCCCTTGGGGGGATATGAGGCGGGAGGCGGAGTATTTTCAGTGTTCGTCGATGCCGGGTCTGTCACCTTTCAGTAGCTCCTCGTGTTCGCGCAATCATCAACAAAGCGCGGTCGGGATCCGGGAGAAGTCCGCAGGATCGCTCGGCTTGCTCTTCCATCTGGAAGACCAAATCCATGACGTTCGAGATCAGGTCCGGATCGCGCCGCAGACTTCTTTCATTCACTTTCGGTTGCATCTTTTTCGCTTTTGCGTAGACGTCCTCAATCGGCGTATTGGGCTGTTTAGCCTGGAAATTAACGCCCAGGTTTTGCGCGCATTGCTTCACGCGCGCGACCGCCTGATCAAAAGCGGCCAAGGTTCGTCGGATGCGTTCTCTTTGTGAAAGCCGGCGTCCAAAAGGATCGAGGGATAGGATAAGCTTGCACATTTCCAACTGCTGGGCCGCCTGTAGATCCGATGAGCTTTCGGCGACCGCTTTTTGAAGATAACGGTAAGCTTCGGCGTAATCGCCTGTCTGATAGGCTGCCTCTCCAGCGCCCGCCCACGCTCCTTTGACTTTGGGCTTAAGCTTCAACGCCTGCTGAAATTGCTGAAGCGCGCGGGGATAATCCTGCACCTGCAGAAACATGCCCCCCACCTTGGCGTGAAGCGCGGCATCTGGCGGCAGATTGGCCACGATCGCAATGAGCTCAGATTCCGCCTGGGTTCGCTCCTTCTTGGCCAGGAGGAATTCGCAGAGCTCCATGCGAGTCTCGCGCCGATGGACAATGGGATCGCTGTCCCAGACACCGTAAACGGCGTTGTGGTAATAGCGGATAGCGTCAGGCACGTCGGACCTGCGGGCGGCCAGTCGCGCCAATTCCAGATTCACGGTTCCGTTCCCGGGTTCGCGCACCCAGAGCGTGCGGAGGTAAACCTCAGCCTCGTTCAATCGGTCGGACTCGACAAGCGCTTCCGCAAGCTGCAACTCGTACGCACTGTTGTCGCGGGAATAGACTAATGCGGTGTGAAAGGCATCCACAGCCTTTAGTGGCTGATTGGCTTTGAGGGCTGCCACGCCCCGCGCGTACCAGTGGCCGCCCAGTGCGGCTTGCGTGGCGTGATACCGACTGTTGACAAACCCCGTAATCGCGAAGAACACCCCCAGCAGCACGAGGCTGACCACCACCAGGGTTTCCCTCTCAAGTCTCCATAGAAAACCCTGCGGCGCCGTGCAGACCGGACACTCCGTGTGTCCGGCAGGAATTAGCTGTCCGCATCTCGGGCATAGGCGATCACCCTCTGGAATCATGCTACTTATTTTCACCCCACCATCATATCAAGTCGGTTGCGGCATTTGAGATGTCGGCGGGTGTCTTGCCTGGAGCCAAACCCGCACCTGCGGCAGTCTGACTCCGGATCCTTGCAACAAGAGTCCGCCGCGCGCCAAAATGTCTAAACTCTTTATATTACACCTTTATAAAATCAGGTAACGCCCCCGCTCAAACTTCATGCGATTTTATGAGCGCTCTTCACCTGCTGGTAACCCGGAGTTTGCGCCACGAAAATTACGGATGGAATTCCAGCCGGAACGTGGGTTAGCCTCTCTCCTTGGATTCGCCTTCTTTCGCCAAGATGGTCCTCCTTAAATGCGGTTGGCTTGCGTGGTGAATGGATCGGGACGTCTGGCGCCCGGGCCGGGTCCAGAAAAGTTAAAAGAACATTCCGTCTAGTCCCGACCAAGTCCTGAGAGGCGCCGTTCGGATCGGATCTCTTAGCGCGGAACTTAAAAAGCCTCGAACGGAAGTCAGCCCCGTCGTTCCATTCAAGCTTAACACACCGGACAGTCCGGCATGCTTTGCTCCTGCCTCGGACCTAAAGCCGCCCCCGCGTTGGAGCGCCTTCGGCACGTCTCCTCATGTTTGGGGCAAGGGTTGCCGATAGAAAAGCTGGAAGCAGGAAACCCTATTCCATCACGGATGTGTTGAGAGGAGAACGATGTCTGCGCTTGGCGAGATTCCAAAACCTTTCTGGCAGTTGACTGACGCAGGATTTTCAACTCCGCACCGACGGCGCAACCCGGCGCATTCCCGACTTCCGGCCTTAGCGTTGGTTTTCCTGGCAGTGGGCGCGGGAGCGTTGATTTCTTATTACCTGACGTCGAGTTCCAATCTTGAAGTGGCGTGGGCCCTGATCGTTATAGCGTGCGGGCTTCCGGTTATTGCCGCCCAGTTTCTCAACAGGCGAATCCGAGCGAGACGGCCGGAGCAGGAAGTGCTCCGCCGCAGGACGGGCCTCGACCCGGTGGAGAAAGCTGGTGAGGCGGCGGATAAAATGCCGGCGGGTCTTCTGGTTGTTTCTCGAGACATGCGGATTCGTTTTGTGAACCACACGTTCCTTGACGCCACGGTCCAGAACCTGGAAGACGTTTTGGGATGGAGACTCGAAGATGTGCTGCCCGCTGCCGGTCTGGAAAGCCAGGCAAAGGCATTGCTGAATCGCCCTTATATCGCGACGAGTTGCTGTCTGACATCGCTTCCTGGGCGCCAGCCGGTTTCCATCACAATGACTCGAATTCCGCCGCTCGAAGGGGAGGATCGCATTTTGGTTGTCGTTGAAGATCTTCTTCAGAGTTTTCCCCTTCGCCCGGTTCCGCTGGTCGAAGGATACATCTGCTGACGGCGGCAACAGCAGGAGACGAGCGGGATCCTGCACTTATCGATTTTTGAAGCGCGCGAGGCTGTTATGGCTAAACTTCGATGTTTGGCATGCGCGGTGGTTTGTCTGGCATTTGCCGTGCAAGCCTTTGCGGTGAAAAGACCTCGCCGGGTGGTGAAGCTCTCAACTGCCGTCTATCTGGCTGCAGAATTTGACGCCGCTACCACGTACCAGGCGCTCCACAGTTGCGGCAACGGGTGCTATGAGGCAAATCCCATGGTGCGCCCGTTCGCCCGTAATCCAGGCATTTTTGTGGCGCTCGGAGCCAGTGCCTACGCCGTCAACTATTTCTCCAGCAGGTTGAAGGCCCACGGCCATCCAAGGTGGGCGATGGCGCTGCGCCTTGTCGCCATTGGAACACACGCGGGGGCCGGAGCGCACGCCCTGGCGCTTGAGCATTAGCCGGCAACTCCAAAAAACTGAAGGCCGCAATCGGCCCCTTGCCCATCCGGCTCTTCAGCAGACGTTTCTCCTTCCACGACAGTTTCCGCTTGCCACAACCTGAAAGCCCACCACGCCCGCTTGCTTGCTGGTAGAATTATGACGGATTTCTAATGCGGGAAAAACGCCATCTGCAGCAACCGAATTTGCCGATCCCCGCTGCTGCTGTCGGGTTTCGGCCGGAGTTTCTGGATTTCCGAAGAGGCATTCACGTCGGAAATCTCGAAGATCATGAGCGCATCACTCGGATATTGAAATTAGGTCTCGAATCGCGTTACCGGCAGTCGTTTGTCACTGAGCGCTGGGGCCGCGGCGTCTACTGGCAGTGGATTGGATATTTGCCCCGCGCGAACCGCGAGGCCAAACCCATTTCCCGCAACTTCAGTTTCGGCTGCTCCAAATTTTTCCTTTCTGTTGATACCGACGAAAAGCTTTTCACCTGCGGCATGCAAGTTGAGCGCGGTTACGTGCGGGCTCCGCGCGATTTTCCAGGCTGCAAACTGGCCCCGGATTGGGACTGGCACCGGCTCGTTGGGGAGCTCAAGCCTGGGAGCCCCATGGAAAAAGAACTCAAACGCCTGGTGATGCGCGAAGGATTCAGAATCCGCGCGGGAAGCTGGGAAGCCGAGCCCGTCTACTTTACAAAATCCAATTTTCAGGGTGTTTTCGCCATCAAGCGCCAGCTTCAAAAAGCTCCTGCGGCTGACTGGGCCGGCTTCCAGCTTTTTTACGCGATGGATGAAGCGGAGGTGCAAGGATCCACCGGCCTCGACCTCGTTGAATCCATGATGGCTGTTTTTGAAGAAGTCACACCTGCCATGAACCTCTCGATGCAAATAGAATTGCCGTGATAGCGCCCGGGAATTGATGGGCGCAAGATCGTCTTTGACGCTTCCTTATGGCACAAGCAGAGTTTTTTGCGCCCTGCCCTTAAATGGAGCCCAAGATCGACATTAACATTTTGGCAGGTCTCTTTTACAATGAGCTTTCTTAAGCTCAACTCTTTATGCCTACGGGGAAAAAATCGGTCTTGGCTCTTACGCGGAGTTGGTACGCGCATTTTGAGAGGCCGATTTCTTCCTTCTCGCTCATCGGCGGGTTTGTGTTTGACGCCCTTACGCTCCGGCGCGTGGATGTCTTTTGGGACAATTTCTGGGTTGCTGTCCACCTCGTGATCGTGACCGTCTGCGCGGTCTGGATCAATTTGTTGAACGACGCTGCGGACGAGAACGGAAAGCGGCCGGAAGCGGCCCCACGCAAACTTCACTTCTGGCTCGTCAACGTGATGCAGTTCTTTTTTGGCGGGCTCCTTTCCGTTTATCTCGTCTTCTACTTCCGGAGCAGCACCCTTGCGGAAAGCTGGCCGTTTCTTTTGATCCTCGCGATTGCTTTTATTGCCAACGAATCCCTGAAACGCAGCTACGCGCGCCTTTCGTTCCAGATTGCCCTCTTATTCCTTGCGTTCTATTCTTTTGCCATCTATTTCATGCCCATTCTTTTGCACAAGATCAGCACGCGGGTGTTTTTGATCAGCGGGGCGGTCAGCGTGGCTGTGATCGCCTTCCTCCTTCTGATCCTAGCGGTCTTCTCTCGAAGGCGGTTTGCAGGGCGGAAGGGATGGGCAGTGTTCGCCTCTATCGCAGGCATTCTTGTGGTCGTGAACGGACTCTACCTCCTTAACCTTATTCCGCCACTACCCTTGTCTCTAAAGGAAGCTGACGTGTACCATTCGCTCGTGGTCAACGGCCCCGGCAATTACACCGTGAGCGGCGAAAATCAAACGACGGCGGGGCTTGCTTCCATTGATTTCCTTGCGCGCTTTTTCGCCTTGCGCCAGACGGTTCACATCATGCCGGGCGACCCTCTCTGGGCTTATACAGCGGTTTTCTGCCCGACCGCGCTGAACACGAAGATTATTCACAAATGGCAATATTACGACCGTGCGAAGGGCGAGTGGATTACGCGCGGACGTATTCTGCTCTCAGTGGTGGGCGGGAGCGATGGCGGGTACCGGACGTTTTCCGAAGAACCCGCAATCACTGCCGGCCGGTGGCGCGTGGACGTGGAAACGCCCAGCGGCCAATTGATTGGACGCTTGAATTTTATGGTGATCGTGCAAAGGAAGGAGCCGCCGCTCCGAACGGGAACCACTGGTTAATCCCCCGCGCGCGCAAGGGAAGAATATTCCTGGAGGGTCCGCCGGTCCCAAAGACTCAGAGCACAAAAAGCGTGACGTCATTACCCGCTGATCGTACTATGGGCGAGAAGAAGGACACGGCAGAAGGGCAAGCGGATAGAGTTTTGTATGATTAATAAATGGCGAGGTCCAAAATGAATCAACGATCAACGATAAGTCTAATAGGATTGGTGGTTGCG
This sequence comes from Acidobacteriota bacterium, assembly GCA_021784615.1. Taxonomy (GTDB): domain Bacteria; phylum Acidobacteriota; class Terriglobia; order UBA7540; family UBA7540; genus JAMCXS01. The sequence goes on from JAJYHU010000098.1 coordinate 11,904, forward strand.
TTTTGCATTGCCGGGCAGGTTTTTGCCGCGACAACCCAGAAGCGGTACTTTGCGCACCGGGCCGTGGAAGACAAGTACGGTGTTATCGCGCCGTGGTACACGGGGCAGGACGGGCAGTTTGATTTCCGAGTGCGCGTCGCGGCGGAAACGATGAAGCGCTATCCCTGGGTGGGGAAGGACCGGGCCGTTTCTCCCGCGCCGGACTACGTTTACGACGGGAAATGGCATATCGATTCGAACGGGAAAATCACCGTTCGTCCCATGAATGACTGGGCCGACGGCGACTTGGGACAGCGCGCGGCTTACATTTTGGACGGCATGATCAACTATTACCGCTATTCGGGCGATCCCGCAGCCTTTGGCATCATCACCGCTACGGCCAATTACCTTGTCAACCATTGCGAAACCCCTCCGAGCCACGGCTGGCCCAACATGCTGATCAGCGTGCCCACGATGGGCGTCCAGTATGGCGGCTGCCGGCTGGGGCCGAGTGATGATCTCAAAGACGGCAATGGAAAGATTCAACTGGATATCGTGGCAGAAGTCGGTCTCCAGTTGGTGCGCGCCTACGAGATGACGGGCAATGTTCGGTGGTACAACGCGGCGAAGCACTGGGCGGATTTGCTGGCCGCCAACCGCCGACACGATCCCGGATCGCCCTGGGGGCGTTACGCCAACAACGCCGATGGCAGAGGCATGAATGGCATCCAGACGGGCGGCGTCGTTTATATTCTGGAATTCTTTGATGAGTTGATCAGGACAGGCTACACCGGCCACCAAAACAGCATCGTCGCAGCGCGAAACGCCGGCAGAAGATATTTCCGCGATGTGTTGCTGCCAGACTGGACCCTTAACGACACGTGGGGACGCAATTTCTGGGACTGGGAAGATCCTGTCCAATCGCTGTTCCCAACCGATGCCGACGCGGAGTACATGATGAATCATCAGGACGTCTTCCCGAACTGGAAAAATGACGCGCGGAACATCATCGGTTTGTATTTGAACCACACCAGTGTGAACCCTGGTTCGAAGAGCGACACTTACAGCGGAGCCTGGGCCTATCCGGAGTCCTCGGGCTGTTGCGGACTTTCGCTATCGTACAGTCCCATGGTGTTGGCCAGCACCTTTGCGCAGTACGGCGTGGAGACGAACGGCGAGTGGGGCAAGGAGATTGCCCGGCGTTCCCAGATGCTTGCAACCTATGACGCTTTGCCGAACGGCCAGGCCAAGGACGGCATTGACGGCGGAACTCCCGTGGATGGCGATTGGTTCAAGATCGCGCAACCCATGGCGCTGGTCTATGTGCTCAAAACCATGGCGTGGTTGCCGGGCATTATGGGGGCGAACCGAGAGAATCACATCATGCGAACTTCGAACGTGGTGAAACATGTGACGTATGACAAGGGAGTGATCGCGTATAGCACGTTTGACGCCCCAAGTCCTGCCACTGACGTCCTTCGTCTGGCTTTTGTTCCCGCTTCCGTAACAGCCGATGGCAAGCAGTTCTTCCAGCGCTCAGATCTTGATGCCAACGGTTACACGGTACGGCGGCTGGCGGGCGGCGATTGTATCGTGACAATTCGCCACGACGGCGCAACGCAGGTTGTTGTGCGCGGGCCTGACCCACAACGCGCCGTAGACGACCGGCAAATGACTTTTGAAGGCAAATGGCGGATTGCTCGGGACCCGAAAGATTTTGGAGGAAGTTTGCACGTGGCGGCCGAGGCCGGCGCAAGCGCCAGCTACACCTTTACGGGGAATCAAGTTCGGCTGGTGGGTGCGGTCAGTAGAACCGGTGGCCGAGCGGAGGTTTTCCTTGACGGGGTCAAGCAACTGGTTCCCATCGATTGCTACAGTCCCGCTCCCATGCGCCGGCAAATTCTTTATTACACGAACGGGCTGCCGAACGGGCGGCACACATTGAAAATCGTCGTCGAAGGTGAACACAATCCCTTGTCGGCAGGCGACCAGGTCTTTGTGGATGGTCTGCAATTTTCCGCTGCCACCGGCGACAGCGGATTCGGCTCAGGCGGCGGGCCGACCGGAATGCAACGGATGATTTTTGGTTACACTGGGCGCGGCAACTTTATCGACTGGCAAGGCAACGCGTGGCGTCCCGCGACGGAATTCATCGCAAGAACTGGAGCCTTGACCGACTCCGTGGCAAAGACCTGGTGGACCATGCAGCAGGCGGTCTTTATCCATGGCCCGAATGACAAAGATATGGGTTCGGAAGTCGCTGGCTCTGCGAACCACCTTGATCCCCGCCTTTATCGTTATGGTGTGCATGGGCCCGACTTTACCGTCAACGTAACGGTGGGCCCGGGAACCTATCACGCGCGCCTGAAATTCGCCGAAACACAATACAACGCCGCAAACGAGCGAGGGATCACGATTTACATTAACGGCGAGAAAGTGGTTGATGGGTTCGATGTCTTTGCAACGGCAGGAGGCGCTAATCGCGGTGTGGACCTTGTGTTCAACAACATCCACCCCGAGAACGGCATCATCGCCATTCGCTTTGTGGGCTTGAAGATTGGCGGTTGCCAGCGCGACGCCATAGTTCAGGCCATTGAAGTCGGTCCGGGTGATGGTGGAACCGGAGCAAATCCCAAAAGTGTTACGCTCGTAGACTCTGCCGGAAAGTAGCCGGCCGGGAGACTCCGCCGCCTGAGCGCGGCAAGAATCGAGAAAAAGGTGAATATGATGAGACTTAAGCTAAGTGCATTCCTGCTGATGGCGAGCGTCCTGGCGTCCGCCCCTTTTATACAAGCCAGCGGCTATCAAACTGTGGCGTTCGTGGCGCCGCATCTCGGGGGAACCAAGGTCAACGCCAATGTGATCCTTCCGCGGGATTACGCCTCCTCTAATCGGCGGTTTCCGGTGCTTTATCTGGTGGACGGTTACAGCGGCAATTACACGGCCTGGGTCGCGAAGTCGCACATTGTCCAGTACGCACAGAAGTATGAAGAGATCATCTTCATGCCCGAGTACGGAGCGACTTCCTGGTATGTGAACAGCTACGCCTATCCTTCCATGCGCTGGGAAGATTACATGATCAAGGACGTGATTCCCTACGTTGACAGCCACTACCGCACCATCGCCTCGCGCGAGGGACGCGCCATCGCCGGGGATTCCATGGGCGGCTATGGCGCCATGATGCTGGGTCTAAAGTATGCAAATCTTTTTTCCGCAGTGGCCAGCCTGAGCGGCACGCTACGTTGCGCGGAATGGGATCCCGTGAAGATGAAGGATGCCACGTTGCGCGAGGCTTTCGGTCCTCTCGACAATCCGGCCCGCGCGGCTGTGGACCCTTTCAAGCTGATCAAGAAAGTTCCGCGGGCCCAGATGCCGCAGATCTACTTTTCAATTGGAGAAGGCGACAGCCGGGTGATGCTGGGAGACAACCGCGCCTTTGCGCACCTGCTGGCCCAATTGAAAATCCCTTACCGGTATAGTGAAGTGCCGGGCGGGCATCAATGGCCTGTCTGGGAACTTGAAATCCAGCGCGTCCTGGCGCTTCAAGCTCCCGTGCTGGGCGTCAAAGTGGATGGCTGCCCGGGTGTCGAGAAGATGCCTAAAGGCATTCAAGCCCCTTGAGTAGTCTGGGTTCGCGTACCGGGCAATGCACCATAGGAGAGCACGATGAGAAGTGAAAAGTTGAAACGAGGTCTGGCAGCGCTCTTGATGGCGGCCGGCTTCGCCTTGTTTTCTGTGGGATCACTCGGAGCCGAGCAGCCCTCAACCGTCGACGTAACGCTGAACGGATTGCAGGTCAAAGTGGATGCCCGGACCGGAAGCATCGTGTCCCTTTATTACCCGGCCACCGGCGTGCTCCTCAAAGCGAAGCGGGCGTCGTCAGGTCTTCTTGATCTGGCCTACCCGGTCAAGGCATTCAGCCCGCTGCGCCTGGCCTCCCGTTTTTCGGCAGCCCGGCTGACAAGCGAATCGAACGGAATAAGAATCTCCTGGGATGCCCTTGGCGCAAGCCGGAACAATGTGCCGCTTCATGTGGGGAAAGTCAGCGCGCAGGTCACAATTCGCGCTGCCGGCGACGGAAGATCGGCCATCCTCTCTTGCCACATTGAGAACCACTCGAACGTACCCATCCCCCAGATCCTGTTTCCGGATCTCTGGGGCCTGAAGCCGTTCGATGGAGTTGACCGGACGGAGCTGCGCCTGGCGCGGGAAGTTCTTCATCCTTTCATGGTTCCGTACCAGCCGCCTGGAAAAGTCCCGCCGTACTATTCGGACATCGGATGGCAACAATATATTGCGGGGGATAAAAATGCCCTGCGGTGGATCGACTACGGAAGTTTGAGGGGAGGACTGAGCATTTTCCAGCGCGAGTGGCGCACGGCCGTGAGGCCGGATATCTTGACTTATCGGAGCGAGCAACACCCTGAAAACCTTCGCCTGGATTGGCAGCACAGAACAACCATCAAGCCGGGCGAATCGTGGCGAGTCTTCGGATGGATTTTCACCGCCTGCGCCGGAATTGCCATTCTCATCGCATTGGCTTTCAGTGTGCCG
>JAJYHU010000273.1 GCA_021784615.1 Acidobacteriota bacterium
CCACCAAGCTATCGGCCTCGGGCGGATAATAAAGCTCCATGTCGAGCCCATTCGGCCGCACGCCGAGCGGGCGCGCCAAATCAAGGTGGTTTTCAATCGAGTGCCTTTGGGGATCAAAAAACGCGCGCTCGAATCCTTGGCTGTGATCGTCCTGGCTGTAAGCAATGATCCGGCGGGCGCAGCCCTTCCGCGCCAAGTCCAGAAACGCCGGGTGGCTTTCCAGCACCAGCGCCCAGTCCAGATCAAGCTCGCGGAGCAGGCGGTGGATTTGCCGCTTCTCTCCGCTCAACCAGGCCGGCAAGTGGCGGTATCGGAGCGGAATGACTTGGTTGAGATGCGAATTGTGCCGGATCACGCCGAAAGCGGAGGCGGAGCAAAGAAAAACCAGATGACACTCCGGAAAGCTGTGGCGCACCGCGCGGACCAACGGCGTCGCCATCAGCGTATCGCCAATGGCGCCGGCGCGAACAATCAGGATCCGCGGCCTTCCCTGCACGCCCTGGTTGGCCGGAGATGCTTCCGTTTCAGAAACTGGAAAGACCAAGCTTTCTCCGCGCAACGTTCCTTTCGCTGCAATTCCTATTGTTTAAGGTAGAATAGCGTTGGCTTTACGTCAACGTGCCAGGATGGCGCAAGTTCTCGAACCAACGGCTAAGGAAACCGGCCATGGACCGGAAGAAATTTCGAACCATGAAAGAAACTCTGCATCCGCTGAATAAGCTCCTTCGCAAATTCGGCAGCCGGACGATTGGGGTGCTGGGGGATTACATGCTCGATGAACTTGTGTCGGGCGAGGCCACTCGCATTTCACCGGAAGCTCCCGTGCCCGTTGTTCTGATGGACGCCTATCCAAGCTCCAAGCTTTCCCCGGGCGGAGCCGGCAACGTTGCCGTCAACATTCGAGCCCTCGGAGGCCGCCCGATTCCCTTCGGGGCGATCGGAATGGATCTGAGCGGCAGCCAACTCCGGAAGGAACTCCGCAAGCGCGGCATTCCATGCGACAACCTGGCCGGCGAACGACAGCGCCTTACGCCGCGCAAAGTGCGGATTGCCGCCCGCGAGCGCCAGCTTTTGAGGCTCGACTTTGAAAAACCGGCGCCCATCTCTACCAAGACCGTTGCGCTGCTGGCGCGGAGTTTTGCGCGCTGGGCCCCCAAATTGAACGGCTTGGTCATTTCCGATTACAGCAAGGGTTCGGTCCAAAACGAACTCTCGAATCAGGTCACCGCCATCGCCCGGCAGCGGAGGATTCCGGTGTTTGTGGCTCCCAAACCCGAGCATCCGGAAATCTGCCGCCACTCGATCGCCGTGGTTGCGAATTTGTCTGACGCGGAGATGATGGCAGGCCGCGTCATGCGCAACCGCGTAAGCCTGGAAGCGGCCGGACGCCAGTTGCTCGCCTTGCTCGATTGCTCTTACCTTCTGATTGCGGGGGCGCGGACGGGCATGATGCTGTTTGAAAAAGGCGGCGCGATCCATGAAGTCCCGGACGGCCGAGAGCCCGCTGCAGAACTTGCCGGCTCCCAAGACGCGGTGCTGGCAGCTCTGGCCCTTGCCTTCTGTTCAGGCGCTGATATAAAAGAAGCGGCGGAACTTGCCAGCTTGGCGGCGGGCCACGCGGCACTCAAGTTCGGCGCCCCGGAAGCCGACCGGCACCCATTCTTGAAAGCCATCACCGGCAAGCCTGAGGAAGTTTAAGCATCCTGACAAATCGGGCAAGCCTCTAAAACGGCGAGTAGGCAAGCCCCTTTGACTTGCGGGTCACCACCAGATCGAGCGGCGGGGTTTGATTGTTAATCTGCACGGTGACGATCACAAGGCCGCTTCCTTTGGATTCCGTATCGAGAATCTTGTACGTGGTGATCTTCCCATAATCCCCTTTGGGACCCCAGTCGTGCATGAAATCCTGAAACTGGTAACTGGGCGCGGGCTCCCACAGCTTGTAAGCCTCCTGGTAGTTCCCTTCTTCAAGCGCGGTCATAAAGTGGTCCACCGCGTGTTCCTCCGGAAGATTGCGAAACTCAAAATAGCAGATGGCGGCCGCAACGACAATCAGAACGATCAGCAGCGGAAGAGGAATGTACTTGAAAATCCCCGTGCGAGGCTTGGGAGGTTTGGAATCGAACAGCATGGTTGTCACCTGGCCTTAATGGACTGGAATCTCAGCTTAAACTCCGGGCGCCAACTTGCCGCCCAAATTTCATTATAGGATTTCTTGCGCCTAAAGGGTGCGCCGAAATAGCAAAGTCGCGGAGCCCATCATAATCACCGTAAAGACGGAAAGGAACAGCAGGTCGCCGGTGATGGCTCCCAGCCCCGTATTCTTCAGGAACAGCGACTTGAAAGCGTGAACGGCATAGGTGAACGGATCGACCAGCGCGATGGCCTTCATCCAGGCGGGAAAACCGTTCACGGGATAAACAGCGCCGCTTGGAAAAAACAGCAAAGTGTTCATCACTCCGAAGGTCGCCCGTGGAACCAGCGGATCGCTGACGCGCACCATCATCAGGAACATCATGCTGATCAGGGCAAGCGAAGTGACCACCACCACCACCGAGAGCCGGACGATGCGCGCCGGGTCCATCGGATGCGGAATGCCCGCCAGCAGCGCTCCCATGGTGCTGAGAACCAGGCCCGCCAGAATCGCCTTCAGGGAGCCCGACAGGTTGAAGCCCATGATGAGCTCGAATTTGGTGATCGGCGTCACCAGATACCCTTCATGGATTCCCCGCGCCTTGTCATCGATGTAAATGATGCCGCCGCCGATCATGGCGGAAACAAAAATCGCCAGCACCACCGACCCCGCCAGCAGGTACTGGATGTAAGGCACGTAAGGATAAAGCTCCACCACCGAGAGCGTCACTTGGCCGGCCACGCGGGGCTGGACCTTCGGCTGGTTGAAGCTCTGAATCAGCTGGGTTAAGGATCCCTCCAGCGCCTTGGCGACAAAGTTATCGGTGTTGTCCTCAATCAGCGCGACTTGGGGAGAAGTGTGCTCCAGCGTCTCCCGCGAAAAGTTGGGCGGAATGTTGATGACGGCGTTGATCCGGCCGTTCTTCAGGTCGTGGATCGCTTGTTTGGGATCGTTGTAGTTGACCGTCGTGAAGGTTTGTGCGTTCGCGGCAATCGCGCCGAACATCTCGCGCAGCTTCACGGTTTGGAGCCCGTGGTCCTGGTTCACCACGCCCACCGTCAGATGCTTGATGTTGCCGCCAAAGGCATATCCCAGCACCACCAACTGCACCAGCGGGAAAACCATGGAAACCATCATCAGGGCGGGGCTTCGGAAGAATTTCCGCAGGTCGCGTTCAATGAGGGCCAGGATACGGTTCATAGGTCAATCCGCCGCGGCAGGCTCAGGATCTGCCGCCGGTCTGATACATAAAGCTGATGTCGTATTTCCCTTCCTGCAATTCGTCGCGCAACTGCCGCCCCGTGTAATGCGTAAAC
>JAJYHU010000067.1 GCA_021784615.1 Acidobacteriota bacterium
TCTGGGAAGCCTTGTCAATGGCAAACCGGTGGCAATCGGGGCGTTTCTTTTACCTCGCGCGGATGTGCTAGAATAATCCTGGGCTTACTCAAGCGCACAAGTCAAAAGCAGGTATGGAGCCTTGGGTAAGGACTTGAGAAAGGTGCGTGGATGTCAGGTCACTCCATGTGGCGCGCACTTCGGGTGGGGCTGTTCCTGCTTGCCGTTTGGGGCGTCAGCGGTGCGCTGAATCCGGGCTTTTCAGCAAATGGAAAAAATAATTCGCATCCTGACAACGGCAAAGGAACCGGCAACATCGTCATTCGCCGGCCGTCCATCCCCTCGACGCCCATCCAGGTGAATGTTGACAGGGTGATTGTTCCAGTCACAGTTACCGACCCCTATGACCGCATCGTGACGGGCCTCGATAAGGACAACTTTCAGGTGTTTGACGACAAAGTGCGGCAGAAAATCCTGTCCTTCTCAAGCGAAGACGCTCCCATCGCGGTCGGCATGATTTTTGACACCAGCGGTTCAATGTCAGACAAGATTCAGAAATCGAAGGAGGCAGCGCTTCAGTTCTTTAAGACATCTAACCCTGAGGATCAATTTATGCTGGTCACCTTTAACAACCGTCCGTATCTGCTTTCGGATTTGACGTCCAATTATGAGAATCTGCTGGACCGGTTGCTTTTTGTGAAGTCCGGCGGAAGAACCTCTTTACTGGACGCCATCTATCTGGGGCTTGCCGAGATGAGGAAGTCGGCGACCAGGCGGAAGGCGTTATTGGTGATCTCGGACGGCGGCGACAACCACAGCCGCTACACGTCGCGCGATATCAAAAGGGCGGTCAAGGAATCCGACGTCCAGATTTATTGCGTGGGCATTTTTGAATCCCCCGCCGGGCGGATGCGCACGCCCGAAGAGGCTGCCGGTCCAAGCCTGCTCGCGGAATTATCCGCGATTTCAGGCGGTCGGATGTTCAGCGTCGAGGACCCTGATGAGTTGCCGGATATTGCGCAAAAAATTTCCATTGAACTCCGCAATCAATACGTCATCGCGTATAATCCTTCCAACCTTGTACGCGACGGGCGCTGGCGGCGCATCAAAGTCAAGCTTCACCCGCCTCGCGGGCTGCCACCTCTGCAAGTTTACGCTCGGACCGGATATTATGCTCCTACTCAATAAGAAGGCATTTGCACCGCGCAAAATGCGCGCAGCTATAATCCTCTGTTTTGTGGCTTTCGTGATTGCGTCGGTTCCCGTGCTGGCGCAAGGCTTGAAGCCGGGCAATCCCACCACGCCGCAGCCCAGGAAGCACGGCGGCCAGTACAAAATCAATGTCAACGTGAACCTGGTGGTTCTCCACGCGACCGTTCTGGACAAAAAAGGAAACATGGTCAACAACCTGACCAAGAACGATTTTCGCGTTCTCGAGGACGGCCAGCAGCAACAATTAGCGGTGTTCAGCCACGCCGACATCCCGGTCACGATGGGGATCGACATTGACGACAGCGGCAGCATGCGAGACAAGCGGCCTTCCGTTACCGCGGCGGCTTTGACCTTTGTCAAGACCTCCAACCCGGACGATCAGGTGTTTGTCGTCAACTTTAACGACGTCTACTACCTGGACACTCCCGGAAATTTCGCCTCCAACATGGAGGAACTGAAAGCCGCCTTAAGCAAGATTGATTCCCGCGGCGGCACCGCGCTCTACGATGCTGTTTACGCCTCTCTCGACCATCTGAAGCTGGGCAACCGGGACAAGAAAGTTCTGCTGGTCATCACCGACGGCGACGACAACGCCAGCCGCTATTCATTTGATGAGCTGCTGAAGTACGCCCAAAAATCGAACGCGGTCATCTACTGCATTGGATTGCTGGGCGAGGAGCATCCGGGCGGGCTGTTCAGGCTCCACGGAGGCGAAGCCAAGCGAGCGTCCAAGATTTTGAAAGAACTCGCCCGAGCCACGGGCGGCCAAGCCTATTTCCCCAAATCGCTCGACGAGGTTGAGCCCACCTGCGTCCGGATCGCTCACGATATCCGCGACCAATATACCCTGGGATATTATCCGACCAACCAGCAGAAGGACGGCACGTTCAGAAGGGTCGAAGTGGAACTGGTTGGGCACGCCGCCCACGAGCATTACCAAGTCCGAACTCGCCCGGGCTATTACGCGCCCAAGGCGGGAGAGCAAACGGTTGCCGCGGGACGGTAGCCGTGCGCCCGACCAGCCAACTCCCCTTCGGAGTCTGTGTGAAAGCCCGGGTTGCATGTCATTTCGAGGAGCCGAAGGGCGACGAGGAATCTCGCAGGAGCGTGCTTTCAAGGCTAGATTCCTCGCGGAGTTTATCCTGAGCCCCTTCACTTCGTTCGGGGCTATTCGCAAGCGGGGGGTAAATGGGATCGGAATGACGCGGCGGGGAGCAGTTTTCACATAGACCCCTTCCGGGCGCGGCGCGGCTCATCCACGCGCTTTGATTGAGCTATCTCTCAGCGCCAACGTGGTAATACGGGCTGACCCCTCCTTGCATCTCGGGTCCGGCCAAAGTACACTCCAATCCCGTGAAATCAATGACACAGCCGGAAAACAAACTGAAAAGACCTGAGTGGAAGCTCACGGCAATTGTTTTCGGCGTTGCGGCTGCCGTTCTGTGGTGGCTGGCGGCCCGGCGTTTTTTTCTTACCCTTGACGAAGGCATTTACCTTGCAGGCGCTGAACGCATTCTTCACGGCCAGGTTCCATACCGTGATTTTTTCGTTATTACAGGTCCTGGGAGTTTCTGGATCCACGCCGCCCTATTGAAATTGCTGGGACCGACCCTGGCCCACGCCAGGCTGGCCCTGGTAATGGATTTGGCTTTTCTGACTGGAGCAGTTTATTGGCTCACAACACGGCTGGCCCGGAGATCGTTCGCGCTTGGCGTGGCCTTCTTTTTCTTCGCGTTTGAAACCAGACCGCTTTTTCGGCTCTACTCGAACCACCGATGGGACAGCGGGGCGTTCGCGATTCTGGCTGTGGTCCTTGTCTTTTGGGGCACGGAGGACCCTCGGGCCTCCTCCTTCTTCGCGGCGGGACTGGCGGCCGCGGCCGCGGCCTGGATTACTCCCTCGATGCTGGCGCTGGTTGTGGTTATGGGAATCTGGCTGGCCATCAACAAGGAATTACGAAGCAAGTTGTTGCCCTACACGCTGGGATTGGGACTTTGCTCGATTGCCGCAGGGGGAGTTTTGTTTTTCCAGGGTGGCCTGGTTCCGATGTTCCACGATTTAGCGTGGACATCCACCCATTATCCCTCGGCCAATCGCGTCCTTTACGGATACGGAGCCATCCCGTCCGGAGGGCTTGCCGCCCTTCTTGCAGGAGCATCGCTCAGCCAGTCGCTGGCGCGGACAACGGGGCTCCTCTCCGTGCTTCTGCCGCCGCTTCTGCCGCTGGCGGTTTACTTTGCGTGGCTGGTCCGGCGCTGGCGCGGCTCCGATTTCGACCAGCGGGAAAAACTGGCGACGCTGCTGCTGATGGCATCCTTCGCGATGGTCATCTCGACTTACCCTCGCTGGTCAGCCGATCAGTTGCTGTTTATCGCTCCCATCTTTTACGTCCTGGCAGCCTATCTTTTAGATCGCTTCCTGAAGCCAAAAGCCTTGCGGACGGCGGCCTTTGCATGCCTTCTGGGGCTGGGAGTTTCGGCGCTCGCTTACTCAGTCCTCCAGGTTCGGTCCGAACCAACCCTTGAAACCCGGGTGGGCCGCTTGCGCGCTGTTCCGGCTGACCAGGCTCTCGTCGAGTTTGTCAGCCGGCGGATTCAGCCCGGCGATTCCCTGTTCGTTTATCCCTACCTGCCGATTGTCTACTTCCTGACCGGTGCCCGGAATCCCACTCGTTACTCTTTTTTGCAGCCTGGGATGATGGGCGCGCACGCAGATTCAAACGCGATCGACGATCTGCGCGCCCATCCGCCCAAGTGGATATTCTACTTCAAAATTCCCCCGCCAACTTTTCAAGGCATATGGCCCAGCGCCAACCCCCAGGCCCTCGAGGAAACCTCCATCGACCAATACATCCGCGCGCACTACCGCCCCGTGGACGTTTTGCAACATCCAGTCGCGGAATTCTATATTCTGACGCGGGACGAATATCAGGAGGAAACGCCTGAGAAGGTTTTTGGGGAGCGGCTATCACCGCGAGGCAACAGGGATTAGTTTGCCTTTACGAACGTAGAATTCCACGCCGCTCCAGCAAACGCGGTTTTGCGTAAAACTCATAGCCCAAACCGCAAAGGCGACCGCATCCCACAGCGGAATGAGCCACCACTTCCGGCGCACCAAGGGGTCCTTGAGACCCCAGACCGCAACCGTCCATGCCATGGCAAGCCGTGTGATGAGGTATGCCCCGAGAAACACCGCCGCCCAAGACCAAGCCTGATGAAAGAACGCCGCAGCCACCACCCACGGCAGACCTTGCGAGAAAATCCTCCCGAAGTGGCCCCGCGGACGAGAATTGCGAACACCCACGGCCCAGCGTAACTGGTGCTTAAAGAAACCAAAAGTCCCCTCTGAAGCAGGGACGGTCCACACTGTATAAGGAATCAGTTCAACCCGGCGGCCCTTTGCGGCAATGCGCTTTCCCAATTCGTAATCATCTGAAAACGAATCGGCAATCGCCTCAAAGCCTCCGATTTCCGCCAGCGCCTCCGCGCGAACGGCCATCGTCGCCCCCAGCGCAAATTTGACCCCTTCCAACTGACGCGCGACAAGAACACCGGGGAAAAAGTCCGAGGTCACGCCAATCGCCTCAAGCTCCGGACCCAAGCGTGACTCCGGATTAACCAGGTACGGGCAGGTGACGGCCCCTACAGCGGGGGTTCGAAACGGGGACACAACAGCCCGCAGGTAATCAGGACCGACTCGGATGTCGCTGTCGCTCACAACCAGGATTTTATAGCGGGCTTCTCGGTTCAGGCGGCACAGCTTGCGAACCTTGTCATTTGAACCGCAAAAGGAAGAGCCGATCAGCAGCCGGATGGATCGGCGGGGAAAATCCTGAATCAGCTTTTCGATGACGGGCACGGCCGGATCATCCGCATCATTCACGCCAAAGAGGATCTCGTATTCAGGATAGTCAAGGTTGCAGAAACTCGAGAAGTTCTCGTAGCTTTCCTGCTCCGCCCCGCGAACCGGCTTCAGAATGCTGACCGGAGGCAAAAAGTCGAAATTTGTTTTTGCGGGACGACGGAAATAAGACCAGGAAATATAAACAGCCGCCAAATAATAGAGGAGCGGGAGCAAAGCGCCGACCGAAATTACCCATTCCGCGATCAGTCGAAGCATTCCATCAACCCTCTATGCAGCACAGAGAATCGCCACTCCGATACAGACGATCAACACCCCAATCCATCGCGTCTTGTCAACGTGTTCGCCGAGAAGAAACTGCGCACCCATCGTCCCCACAATGTAACTGGAGGCTGTTGCGGGCACCACCAAACTGACGTTAGCCCAAGATAGCAAGGCAAGCAATGAGAAAAACGCGACGGCCATCAGTCCGATTCCCAGCCACATCCAGCCGATTTGAAAAGACCGGCCAATCGTCCTCGCCAAATTGCGCGGGGTAAAACTTTTGACCTCACCCGTCTGCTTCATCGCCACCGATAGCGCGATATCGCCGCCCTGCCCGGTCAGAACAATAATTCCGATGAATAGCGCGGTGCGCAAGCTCATCCGCTTTGCCTCGTGTTCGGGTGAGTTCCACCCACCAGGAAAACTCCCACGCAAATCAGTGCGACTCCCAGCCAGCGGACGGGCGGAACGTATTCGCCGAGAAAAAAATATCCCATTACGGCCACCAGAACGTAGCCCACGGCGGAAGCAGGCGAAACGTAACTGAAATCAGCCCAGGAGAGGACAAGCAGGTAGGAAATAAAAAACAGAAGCAGCATGGCAATCCCCAGCCAGACGCTTCCGTTGGTGAACGCATTTATGAAAAAATGCAGAACCCCATGGAAGGACCACGCGTCGAGTCCCCCGAGTTTCTTCATGCCGCGGCTAAGCAAGACATCTCCCGAGGAGCCGAATATCACCATCAGCGCCAGCAAGACGTAGGTTTTGGTCCGCAGCGTTTTCCGTTCAGTCATGCACTGCCATGCGTTTTGGGTCTAAGGGTTCGACGGCGGACCCGATGCCAGATCGATTGCAGGCGCGGAAAGCGTGGACCGCTCTTGAGGATCCTTGCGGGCGAACTTCCAGCGCTCGCCCCGCAGGCGGAGAAATTGCACCGCCTCGTGATAGAGCCGCTTGCGCTCGTTCGAATCCCATAAGGCTTTGCGCATGATGCGCCACGCCACCCGCGGGCGGAAATAGTATTCATCATAAAAGCGATTCACGGATGCCATCATCTGTTCGAGCCCGAGGCCCGGGTACTCAAGGTGCGGCAACTGGTGCCCATTGGCATCGGACATAGGCTGGTCCGCCAAATAAGAGCTCTGAAGCATCTGACCGTACAACTCGGTTCCCGGGTAGGCGTGAGCGATGGAAACCTGAATGGTCTCGGTATCAAGCTCTTTCGCAAAATCAATGGTCCGCTGGATGGTTTCCGGTGTTTCCCCCGGAAGTCCGATAATGAAATCGCCGTGGATCGCAATACCGACCTTCTTGCAGTTTTTTGCAAACGTGCGCGCCATTTCAAGCGTGGCGCCTTTTTTGATGTTCTTCAGAATCTGAGCGTCGCCCGATTCAAAACCCACAATAAACAAGCGGGCGCCGGCGTCAGCCATGGCTTTCAGCGTCTCATAGTCGCTATGGACGCGAGCCGTGCAGGACCATCGGAACCCGAGCGGCTTGAATCGCTTGCACAACTCCAACACCCGCTCTTTGCGAATGTTAAAGGTATCGTCGTCAAAAAAGAACTCTTTCGCTTGCGGAAACAGTTTGAGGGCCTGCTTGACTTCCGCCGCCATGTTGTCGGCTGAACGCACCCGCCAAGCATGTCCCGAGAGCGTCTGCGGCCACAGGCAGAAGGTGCAAAGGGCGGGACATCCGCGCGATGAATAGAAGGCCACAAAGGGATGAAGCAGAAAAGGCACGTTGTAGTTCTCAATCACCAGATCGCGCTTATAGACTTCCGTCGCAAAGGGCAACCGGTCCAAATCCGCCGTCTGCAACTCCGGACGGGGTGCGTTGTGGACTACCTCCCCATCTTTGCGATAGGTGGCCCCCAGAATTTCGCTGAGGGGCTTGCCTTGCGCAAACTCAACCACGGCATAATCGAATTCGCCGCGAACCACAAAGTCGATGTCTTCGCTCGCCAGCAGGCTTTCCGTAGGCTTCACCTGCACCGGCGGGCCCACAAAAGCCACCTTCAGGCCCGGCTTGGCCTCCTTCATCATGCGAATCAGACGCAGGTCGTTCTGGAAACCCACGTGTGACGTGAAAAGAACAACAAAATCGTAATCACGTGAGATCGTTACCGTCTGGGCGGGAGTGGTTTTGTGAGGCGCGGCGTCAAGAAGGCGGCTTCCAGGCAACATGCCCGCCGGATAAGCCAGCCAAACCGGATACCAGTAGGATTCAATTTCACGCGTAGCTGGCCAGCGCGAGCTTGCACCGCCATCGAACCCCTCGAAGCTTGGAGGATTCAACAACAGCGTTTTCATGACAGACGGCATAGAAACTCCCTTCGTCGTTTTGTTTCACTGGTGCAATAGGATGATCAGGGCGCCCACGTCAATCTTATTGTACATGAAACACATAGTATCGGCCATCTTAACATGCCTTGAGATAAGAGGCTCTAGTAGGGTGAAACTGTTGCCTGTGGCCGGGCTTTTGGCATTCTATGGAGAACTGGCGTCATGACTCTGCGGCATTCTTGATAGCCTATTCGCTTAGTTTGACTCAAGCCGCCGCAGACCGTTTCGCGCCCTCCTATTGTCCGGGCTTAAGTTCAGGGCAATCTTGTACTGCTCGATCGCCTGTTGCACTTGGCCCCAGTGCTCATAGATGCGGCCAAGCCAGTCATGCGCGGAGGCATGGGGAGGAAAATCATCGCGTTCAGGAGCCCTCGAAAGATATTCTTCAAAATCTCTTGCGGCTTCTGGCAATTCCCTGCCCTTGAGAACTCTCTCCACACCTTGGTAATACGCAAGGCGCAGGTCGCTCGGCTCAAGCAAGGAAACTGCGCGCACCACGGCCCCTAATTCGTCCGCGTTACCCACGAATTCAAAGAAATCCGCCACCTCAAAATAGGGTCCGGCGCTCTGGGGCTTCAGCTTCAGTACCTGCCGGCATTGCTGCGCTGCAAGATCGGGTCTGTCGAGTTCCTTCCAATAAGCCGCGCGGGCCAGATAACCTTCCACGGGATTGCGGGAAGCGATGGCTTCCACCTGTTCCCAGGCCTTATCCTTGCTGCCTCCCAGAAACCAGGGAGCGTCCAGATAAAATTCCATCAGGTTGCGGCGGGCCTCAAGGTTGTTGGGATCCAGCTGCACGGCTGTTTCGAATTCCTGGCGAGCTTTTCTCGCAACAAATAAGCTGCGTGTTTTCTCAGCCTTAAGCCCGTACGAACGCCCCAGCCATAAGTGGGATTCAGACCAGCCGGGAGCGAGGCTTACGGCTTGCTCCGCAAAGGTCACCGCGCGCTCATAGTCTCCCATTTCCAGTGAACAGCGAGCCAGCCAGAAGTTAGCCTCCACATCCTTTGGATTCCTTGCGAGAACCCTCTCAAGAATTTTAGAAGCCTCAACGTATTTTCCTGCATCTAACTCTTTTGCAATCTCCGGGTTTGAAGGATAGGAAATCCCTTCCGGCGCGCCTGTGGCCCACAACGGCAGGCCAAGAGTGACGATGCAAAACAGCACTGTGCAAATTCTTGGAATTGAAGTTTTCATATATGGATTTCGTAATGTGCAGGGCCTATATTGTTGGGACGCGAGGGAAGCCTCCGTAGTGGCAACAGTCCATAAGATTCGTATTCTAGCAAAGATGCTCTGAGATATGCGAGAAGCTTTTTTTCAAACCTTAAAAAACTCTCATGCGTTATGATGCATTCATGCGGGCTCCGGATACATCGGATCCGGACAGTACCATGGTTATATCAGTGAAAACCTTCGGGTAGGAAACGCCCGGACGGGATTGCCAGTGGCGGGCCAGAAACCATCGGTTATCTTGACGCTAAACGTATACCGTGCGAGGATTAACCTGCGGTCTTTGTGATTGGAAAGGATGATGACAACATAATGAATATGAATTCTCCGGCTGAGAGCCTGACTTCTACAGAGCCGGGCACTCTTTTCCTGATGCGCCCACGAGGTTTTTGCGCCGGGGTCATCCGAGCCATTGACGTCGTCCGAATGGTGCTGGCCAACCTTGGCCCGCCGGTTTACGTCCGGAAAGAAATCGTTCATAACCGTTATGTTGTTGATGAGTTAGCCAGTCAAGGCGCCGTTTTTGTGGAAATGCTTGACGAAGTTCCCGCCGGAGCCGTTGTGATTTTCAGCGCCCATGGAATTTCGCCGGAAGTGCGTGCGGAGGCCCGCGAGCGCCAACTGCGGGTGATCGACGCGACCTGCCCGCTGGTTACAAAAGTTCACCTGGAGGTGATCCGTTACGCGCGGAAAAATTACACGATCGTGCTGATCGGCCACCGGCACCACGACGAGGTTATTGGAACCCTCGGCGAAGCGCCTGAAGCGATCCGCCTTATTTCCACCGTGCAGGACGTTGATACACTTTCCATACCCGATCCCAATCGGGTTGTTTACCTGACGCAAACCACATTGAGCCTTGACGATACCGCAGAAATTGTCAGCCGCTTAAAGGAGCGCTTTCCCGCTATCATCGGGCCTCCCGGCCAGGATATTTGCTACGCCACACAAAACCGCCAGATGGCGGTAAAAGCGGTGGCTCCAAGAACCGACGGAATCCTTGTGGTAGGAGCCCAGAACAGTTCAAACTCTAACCGCCTGGTTGAGGTCGCCCGGCGGGGCGGCACGGCAGCCTACCTAATCGGAAACGCCGGCGACATCCTGCCGGAGTGGATCCGCGGGCGGCGAAAAATTGGAGTTACGGCCGGAGCCTCCACCCCTGAAATCCTTGTTCGCGAAGTAGTCGAACGTCTAAAGGAATGGGGCTTCACGCGGGTTGAAGAAGTTGAGTGGGTTGAAGAAGATGTCCGTTTTGCGTTGCCTGCGGAGTTGCATGCTTAGGAATGGAAAGGGTATCGAAGGGTTGCCCGGGGGGCTCATGACACAGGAAGCGGAACTTGAACTGGAACCACCACAGCGACAGCGTGCGTCGAGCCCGCCTGATCTAGATCTCGACCAGCGCCTTCAGTCGTCTGTGGCTCGGGCCACCGACTACCTGCTCTCGCTGCAGGCGCCCGACGGGTACTGGATCGGCGAATTAGAGGCCGATTCAACCCTTGAATCCGACTACATCTTTTTCCTCCACGTTCTCGGCGAGTTCGATCCCGCGCGCATCGCGAAACTGGCCACCTACATTCGGCGCAGACAGCTTGCCGACGGCGGGTGGAATATTTACGCGGGCGGCCCTTCTGAACTGAACGCCACGGTAAAAGCCTACGTCGCTCTCAAGCTTGCAGGCGATTCTCCAGATTCCCCGCACATGGCCGGCGCCCGCCGCCGAGTCCATGAACTCGGCGGCCTGGAGCATACGAACTCCTACACGCGCTTTTATCTGGCCCTGGGCGGGGCCCTCGATTGGAAATACGTTCCCGCCATCCCGCCCGAACTGATGCTGCTGCCTCCCTGGTTTTATCTGAGCATCTATTCGGTTTCTTCCTGGACGCGCGCAATTGTGGCGCCGCTCACCATCCTCTATGCCTTAAAGCCGCAGTGGCCGATGCCTGCGAACGCCGCCATCCAGGAACTCTTCCGGGATCCTTCCGAGCACGTTCCCGCCTTCGATTGGGACCGCCGCGTGATTACTTGGCGAAACCTTTTCCTGGCTTTGGACCGCCTGTTCAAGTTGCACGAAGCCCTTCCCTGGAAGCCTTTTCGCAAGGCCGCCATGGCTCGATCACAACAGTGGCTTATCGACCATCTCGAGCGGACCGAAGGGCTGGGAGCTATCTTTCCCGCAATGATCAACTCCGTCTTTGCGCTTCTCGCCATGGGCTACCGGTCAGACGACCCGCTGACCGTGCGCGAAAAGAACCATCTCCGTTGCTTTGAAATCGAAGACGATCAGACAATTCGGCTCCAACCCTGCGTTTCCCCGGTTTGGGACACCGCCATCGTTATGAATTCCCTGCTGGAGGCGGGGCTTCCAGCGGATCATCCGGCCCTGGTTAAAGCGGCGCACTGGCTACTCAACTGCCAGGTTGTGGGCCCGGGCGACTGGCAGGTCAGGAATCCGGAGGGCGAGCCGGGCGGATGGGCCTTTGAGTTCCGCAATGATTTCTATCCAGACGTGGATGACACAGCTTTTGTGCTGATGGCGCTTCGCCAGGTTGCTTACCCGGACCGCAGCCGCCTGGAGCACGCCCTCCGCTCCGGAATCCGATGGCTTCTCAGCATGCAAAACCGCGATGGCGGATGGGGGGCCTTTGACCGGGACAACGACCACAGGATTTTGACCCGCATTCCGTTTGCCGACCACAACGCCATGATCGACCCTTCCACGGAGGACGTGACCTCGCGTGTTTTGGAATGTCTCGGACGGTTCGGTTGGTCGGCATCCCACCCGACGGTTCAACACGGCCTCGAATACCTCAAAAAAGAGCAAACTTCCGAGGGCGCATGGTACGGCCGATGGGGCGTCAATTATATTTATGGAACTAGCGGCGTCCTGCGGATGCTCGAAGCCTTTGGCCTAGAAGAAAACGCGGAAGCGCGCAGCGGGTCCGCTTGGCTTCGCGCCGTTCAGAATTCGGACGGAGGGTTTGGAGAAACGTGCGCTTCTTATGACGATCCTTCTCTTAAAGGGAAAGGCCCCAGCACGCCCTCGCAAACCGCGTGGGGACTCATTGGTTTGCTGGCGGCGGGAGACATTGACAGCCCCTCCGTGAACCGGGCGGTCCAGTACTTGCTGGACGGACAAAAAAACGGTGGTTGCTGGGAAGAAACCATGTTTACGGGAACGGGTTTCCCGAGAGTTTTCTACCTCCGTTACCACTTGTATCGGGACACGTTTCCGCTGTATGCCCTGGCACGCTATCGAAACCTGCGACGTGGTGAAACGCAGGCGGAATTAATGCGTTTTTCTCCCAACGAGTTCCCATCCCAAAATGGGGATCGTAAACGAAACAGGAGGCTTTGATGAGATTTCCGCTCAGCTTAACGGCAAGCCTGAGCTCATACATTATGGGTAAACGTCTTCATCGAACGAAGAAGTTTCCTTTAGTCATGATGCTGGAGCCTCTGCACGCCTGCAACTTGACCTGTACCGGTTGCGGGCGAATCCGCGAATACAAAGACACGATCCGCGACAAGCTGACGGTGGACCAATGCTTGAGCGCTGTTGACGAATGCGGCGCCCCCATCGTATCGATCTGCGGCGGCGAGCCCATGATCTACCCTGATCTCCCTCGATTGGTCAAACAGATCCTGGCCCGTAAAAAGCACATCTACCTGTGCACAAACGGAATGTTCCTTCAGAAAAAGCTCAAGGAGTACAAACCGACATCCCGCTTTTTCTTTAACGTGCACCTCGACGGAATGGAAGAAACCCATGACCTATGCGTCGAGCGCAAAGGCGTTTTCCGCGAGGCCGTCGAAGGCATTAAGGCGGCAAAGGCGGCCGGTTTCCAGGTCTGCACAAACACGACGATTTACAAGCAGACCGATCTCAAGGAAATCGCTGAATTGTATGAGTACATGCGCACCCTTGGGGTTGACGGCCACATGCTCTCGCCTTCCTATTCCTATCTTGCCGTCCAAACCAAGGAAATCTTCATGTCCCGCCAGGAAGTGGAGGAAAAGTTTCGCCTGGCTACCCAACTCCTCGAACAGTACAGCTTGATGACCTCGCCGATCTATCTTGAATTCTTGCGCGGCGAGCGCGACCTGATGTGCACGGCATGGGGAAATCCGACGTACAACCCGAGGGGCTGGAAAGGACCGTGCTACTTGATTACGGACCAACACCACGCCACCTTCAAGGAATTCATAGAAAATACTCCTTGGGAAAAGTACGGACGCGGACGCGATCCGAGATGTGAACATTGCATGGTGCACGTTGGCTATGAACCGTCAGCGGTGCTTGGCTCAAATCGAACCTTGCCGGATACCTGGAAGCTGCTGAAATGGCAACTCGCAGGAATGAAAAACACAAAGAACGGCAAGCACACCAACCATAATGGGAACGGGAACGGGCACGCAGGATGACCTGTCTTGTCACCGGGGCAAACGGATTTGTGGGCAGCCATCTGGCCCGGACCCTGATTGAGCACGGAGATCAGGTGCGGGTTCTGGTTCGCCCCGAGAGCGACCTGCGCGCACTTGAAGGCCTGCCGGTGGATATTGCTTATGGTGATTTGCGCGACCCGGCAGCGCTCGCGGCCGCCGTCCGCGGCGTAAAACGCGTCTTCCACGCCGCAGCCGACTATCGTTTGTGGGCGTCCCGCCCCCAGGAGATTTACGACACCAACGTGCGAGGGACGCAGAACCTTTTAGAGGCTGCACGACGCGAAGGCGCTGAACGCTTTATCTACACAAGCAGTGTTGCAACCATCGCGGTTGAACAACCCAGCGGCCTGCCCAATGAACAGACTGAGACCGAGCTTAGCGAAATGGTCGGCCATTACAAACGCTCCAAGTACTTGGCCGAACGGGAGGCATTGCGCGCCGCACAAGATGGCTTTCCAGTTATTGTGGTCAATCCCACAACGCCCGTCGGTCCCGGTGACTGGAAGCCGACGCCAACGGGACGCATCATTCTGGATTTTCTCAATGGACGGATGCCCGCATACCTGCAAACAGGACTGAACCTGGTGCCGGTGGAAGATGTCGCCACCGGTCATTGGCTGGCTGCCGAGCGAGGCCGGATTGGCGAGCGTTATATCCTGGGCAGCCGCAATTTGATGCTCAAAGAAATCCTTGATATGCTCGCCGCGATCACAGGACTTCCGAGTCCGTGGGTGCGATTGCCGCATACGGTGGCCCTGGCGTTTGGACACGCGGATCAACTTCTTTCACGCCTGCTGGATCGTCCGCCACGAATCCCGCTCGAAGGAGTTCGGATGGCCCGTCATAAGATGTTCGTGGACGGTTCCAAGGCGCAGCGCGAGCTCGGTTTTGAACCCGGTTCTGTGGAAGTTGCCCTTGAAAGGGCCATTAATTGGTATCGGCACAATCACTACGCTCCCGCCGGCAGCCCACGGGAGACAAAATATAACGTGGCAGCGTAAGAGAGATGAAGATCGTTGTAACTTTCGCGGTGGATTGGGAGCTCCGGCCTTGGCGCAAGCTTCGTTTCTTCCGATCCGATCCCAGTGACGGGCGGATCTTTCGGGCGAACTTGGGCGAAACCGAAATCTTGGCTATTCTGACCGGCGTTGGGCCGCAGAATGCAGTTCAGGCCCTTCGATCATGCCTTAAAGAATCCCCGGATCTATGCATCATCTCCGGTCTGGCAGGCGGACTGAAGAGTGAACATCGGTCAGGCGATATCTTGGCGGCGCGAACCGTTTGCCAACAAACCGGCGCCGCGTTCCTGGCCAGCAATGAAAGTCTCTTCAACCAGGCCGTCGAGTGCGGCGCAAAGGCTGCCGGGCAATTTGTTTCGGTTGCCAAGGTAGTCCGGACAATAAAAGAAAAGCTGCAGCTTGGAGCCCTTGCCGATGCGGTGGACATGGAGTCCTTCGCCGTCATGGAGGCGATGCACGTTTCCGGCGTGCCTTCCATAGCCATCCGCAGCATTGCGGACGAGGTCGAACTGGAGCTAATGTGCGACTTTGAACGCGCACTCGACAATTCCGGACGGGTTCGCATGACCCAGGTCCTGGGGCAAGTTGCACTCGCACCCCAAGAGATATGGCCGCTTATTAAGTTCGGCATCGTAAGCTCGCGCGCCGCTGCGCGGCTAGCGCGATATTTGGACGCCTATATCAGCGTGCTGGAAGAAAGCAGGGCACGTCTCAACCTCGGTGCTCAGCAGATTGCAAAATGAGGACTGTCGGAACGGAAATCGGTGCATCGTCTGTCGATCAGCCTCGCGAAGGCCATATGTGGGCAGGAGTCTACCGTGGCCAAGGGCGGGTTGTGGCGGAGGAGGTTCCTATTCCGGATATCTCGGCGGGCGAAATTCTGGTGCGTGTTGCGGCCTGTGGAATCTGCGGCACTGATATCAAAAAGATCAAACAAGGTTTTCTGCCGCCGCCCCAGATTTTCGGCCATGAAATCGCCGGGACGGTGGTGGCTGTAGGCGCAAAAGTTCGGCAGTGGCGACCCGGAGATCGCGTCTTGAGCTTTCACCATATCCCCTGCGGCAAGTGCTTCTATTGCGACCACAAATTGTTTTCCCAGTGTGCAACTTACAAGAAGGTTGGAGTTACAAGCGGGTTTCGTCCAAGCGGCGGCGGGTTTGCCCAGTATGTGCGTGTTATGGACTGGATTGCGGAGCGAGGGATGATCGCCATCCCCTCCGGCGTCAGCTTCGAGGAGGCGGTTTTCGTCGAGCCCTTGAACACCTGCATGAAGGCCATCGAGAAAGCCCGCGTCCGACCGGAAGAGAATATCTTGGTCATCGGGCAGGGACCGATCGGACTTCTGCTCATGCTGCTTGCTCGCCACGCGGGTGCTCGGATATTTACAAGTGATCCAATGCCGGCGCGCCGTCAAAAGAGTGTTGACATGGGGGCAGAAGCATCCTTTGATCCCCGAAAAGACAATCTGGCAGATGAGCTTCTCGCTCGCACTTCCGGACGAGGCGCCGACGCCGTGCTGGTCGGTGCTCCGCAGCGCGAACTCCTGGAGCAGGCGCTCGCTTTGGTCCGGCCCGGAGGACGAGTGCTTCTATTCGCCTACAACGATCCACTGATGAGAGTGGAATTCCCTGCCTCGGCAGTTGGCATCGAAGAAAAGGAGATTTTGGGAAGCTACAGCGCCTCGTTCGACATGCAGGAAGAATCCGCTCGTCTTGTTTTTGAACGTGTTCTCCCGGTTCGGGAATTAATCTCACACCGTTTTCCGATCTCGGAGATTGAAGAGGCTTTAGATTTAGCGGCTCATCCAACGGATGGGTCATTAAAAATCATATTGGTGCCCTAATGGATACACATCTTGACGGTGATATGAGTGCCGCGGTTCTCTATGGCCGCGAAGATTTAAAAATTGAACGTATCCCCATCCCCAATCTTGGCGCAGATGAGGTTCTTGTCCGCGTCAAGGTGGCATTGAGCTGCGGTACGGACATGGAAG
>JAJYHU010000085.1 GCA_021784615.1 Acidobacteriota bacterium
TTCCGTCAGCGTGCGATGGACGATGTGGGCCTTGCGCTTGCCCGGCACGGAAAGAATCAGTTGAGGAATGCGGAACAACGTCGGAATCGTCAGGGTGATCGCCTGCTTGGGCACGTCGGGCAGACCGTTGAACCAGCCTTCATTCACCTGCTGCTGCCGACAATCCTTGTCGAGCGAAACCACCTTGATGTCGAGCGGGTCGTCAAAGTCCGCCTCCGCCGGATCGTTGAAAGCGATATGGCCGTTTTCACCGATCCCCAGCAGGCACAGTTGCGGATTGTACTGGCGTAGCAATTCTGCATATTCGCGGATATTTTTCTCCACGTCGGCCGCCGTCCCGTCCACGCCATGGAACTGGCGCACCTTGACTTTGCTCGTGAGATGCTCCCGCATATAGCGCCGGAACGACGCGGGGTGCTGGTCGGAAAGGCCCAGATATTCATCCATGTGGAACGCCACAACCTTGTCCCACGGCAGGTCTGGCATTGCAATCAGAGCGTCGAGCGTGGCCATCTGCGAGTTCCCGGTGGCAAAGACAACGGCAACGGTGTCATTCTGCGCGGCCAGGGAGCGCATGCGCTCTGCCGCCTCCTCCGCAGCCGCCTTTCCCATCGCCTCGGTACTTTCGTAGGCCTCGACGGCAAGCTCTCCCACACGAAATGAACGGGTCAATCCAATCTTGGTCATGTTCATAGCTCCCTGCATTCAAAGTTAAATCGTTCTGGGCGCACGCATCGCCGCCCGGTTTTTATTGCTGCTCGGCGTAGCGGCGGTACGCCTCGGCCACGTGGGCTTGCTGATCGTCGCCGTGATGGATCAGAACGCGGTAGCGGAACAGCAGGGATTTACCCGGCGGAATCGTCCAACTTCCGTCTTGCAACGGGTCGCGGGTGAATTCTCGAATCCCAAAAGGGTTTGCCGCAAACAAGCCGTAAGCTCGCGCATGCCAATAAGTGGGATGCCGAAAGCTTTTCGGGCTGTCGAAAACCGCGACTCCAACCTCTTCGTTGCCGACCTTTCCGTAGTAATCCACCCAATTGGCGCGCTTGCCCCAGATCTCCTTCTCGCCCACGCCGCCGTTCGAGTTGACCATGTGGGCCGGTGGGGAGTTCAGTTGCTGGGTCAGCCGAAGAGCAAAGGTCCCTTCCTTGGTGTCGCCGAAGGTGACCGGCGCACCGTGGTCGGCTGTGATGGTGAATTCGCAATCGATGATCCGGGTGTTTGCGCCGCCCTTGAACACATATGCCTGGGTTTCGTCGGCAACGATCCTTCCACGGGGTCCGACCAGATGGAAAAGCGCGCGGAGCTTGCCGGATTCGGGCCCTCCCTCCATTTCCTCAATCTTGGCGATAACCGTGCGCCCGAAAACAGAATCGTCGCTCCACTTCGGGAACGCCGCCTCGCCCCAGAAGTCGATGCCGTCGATGTTGCCATGGCCAAAGTACATGGGACGCTGGTGCGGTTCCAGGTTGTGGTCGTGGAGGTGGGCGGCTGGGACGGTGTCGCCGACCGGGAAGCCACGGGTGATCACCGTTCCTTCAGCGCTCCGGAGCGGCATCAGATAAGGCTTTGCAACCTTTGGACTGAAGTCATAAGTCGTAAAAGGACGTCCGCCGATTTCAACTGAAATATGATCGCCATGGCGGGTTAATTGAACCGCTTCACGGGCTGCCCAGGCGCCTCCGGACGCCATCCCTAACCAGAGCATTGAAAGGCACAGGCCCAGGACCGTCTTCTTCACCATTGGTAAACCTCCCCTATGTGTTTTTCGATCTGGAAAACTTCGGAGACCGCTGCGCGGAAGCGCCCCTGCTGAAGGCTGACTCCTGAGCCGGCGTCCCTGGCGAACAGACCGCGTTGGCAGCCCGCTAATACCGCATGGCGGTTACACGGCCTTGGCTTTCACCACGCAGCCAGACGTAAACCGGCGCGCGGGGACTTGGAGGAGGCCAGGGCATTTCAATTTTCAAGGTTTGCTCATCGGGATGTCCAGGCACCGGCGTTGGAATCCCTTGCACCGGAAACCCCTTTGCCGAGTCCCAGCCTGTTTTTTCGATCATCTGCAAGTCCTGGCCCGTCAAAGAGCCGGCGTAGAGAGCTTCGCCGAGTTTCCGGTTGCTCATCGCAAACTTGGTGATTCGCGGCAGGCGGATAACATGTCCCAGCGTGTACGGGTCGGACGATCCTGTAACTTTGTCCATGACCGTCGCCGTCAGCAGGCATCCGGACTGGCCAACGTTGCCGGGAACAAGCGACAAAAACAGATTATTCTCGCCCGCAAAGTCGAGCGTCGCCGATCCATCCTGGCCGCCGGGATGGAGCGTAAGCGTCTGTTTGATATCGGAGCTGTTGCTGCAAGCAAGTTGGAGCGCCGGACGCGAACCGATTTCCTTGCCATGGATCGCGAAGCTGACCGGTGATCCTGCCGGGATCTCCCCCTTGTCCAGAGCAACATCCGTCTCCGCCGAAAACGACGTCTTGGCGCTCAGGATTTTGGGCCGTGGGCCGACCACCTGAACGAAGCCGGGAACGCGCAGCGGCTTGTGGAGTCCCTCAATCTCCAGGCTGGCTGTCAGCAGCTCACCCTGATGTGCCGCTGGAGCAAGTTTCAGGGTGGCTTTGCGCTCCTGGGAATTTTGTTCGCCCGTGGGCTCTTTCGTCAGCTCCCATTCGGCGTCTTTGCTGGTGATACCGGTGATGCGGTCAAGCCCTGCGCCTTCCAAGACAACCGTCTGCTCAGGCTCGCCCAGATTCGCGCGCAGCGGCAGATTGCTCATCTTCGGATTGGGCGGATGGATCGTGACCGGAACGTCCTGTATGGCGCCATTGGATTGGGTCAGCATCAGAAGGTAAGAACCCGGACTCAAGGTACTGGTATCAATTTCCGTCTGCAACCGGGTTTGCTCGCCGTTCTTCTCCCTCTTCGCAAGCGTGAACGCCAGGTTGCTGGCTTTCGCATCGCGCTTGCTTGCCCTCACGATCGCGACCTTGTTGACGAACTCGAAATCGGCCCCGGCCACCTCAACGGAAACCGGCCCGCTTCCCTCGGTAAGGCGGTCCGCTGAATCCGGAGTCATCTTAGCCGCTGCCAAGTCTCCGAAGTTATGGACCTGAACGGTGCCGGCCACCTGGAACGGCGTCCAGTCCCATTTTGCCGCTAGCCGATACGCCCCCGGAGGAATCTTGGCTTTAGTCAGATCCAGCGAGAGCGTATCCACGGAAGGCCCGGCGGTCACCGTGGCAGGAACCGGCACTTGATGCGTGGAAGAAACCAGCTGCCAATCCCGGGCGCGCGGAAGAATGCTCAGTTGAGCGCGGGTCGAGCAGCTAACTTTCATGCTGGACTTCCAGTTGGCCGGAATGTGCTGCGTCTCATGCAGCGAAGCAGCCGGAGGCCCGGCGTTCGGAACCCGCAGCACCCACAGGTACGCCTGACGGTTCCGCGATTTGGCTGGCTGAGAGGCGGTGCAGAGCTCGATTCCGTGCGAGCTGGTGGGCTGCGCAAAGGCGGCGCGAAAGTCGGTGCCGGGAAACATCAGGGTCCGCATGTTCTGGAAGAGCGAAGCGCCTCCAGCCGCCAGGCCCACCGGAGTGCTGCCCAAAAACATTGCCGCCACCCATGCCGCCACTCCTGCCGACTGTTGCAAGGCGCTCGACCGCCCCGGCGCGAGCGGATTGTAGGAAGAAACGGCGGGAACGACCGCATGCATCAGCGACGCCGCCTGCTGGTCCGCCGGAGCCGTGGAATTAACCTGAGGCAGCGACACATTGTACTGTGAAGAAAATCCCTGAAGCACCGCGTTGAGGTCCCGGCTGGCGGGCGGCGATTGCTCATACTGCGAAAGCGTTTGCACCAGGGCTTCCACGGTGGTAGCCTTTTGCGCGTAATCCGCCAATTGCGGGATCAAGTTCTGATTGTGCTCGACGAGTGAATTAACTTTCTTTACATCCAGCCCGTCCGGGCCGTAAACTACCCCCACGATGGAAGCTCGCGCCGGCACTTTCCATTCGGCATTGCCGTCGGCGGGTTGTGGTTGCAGCACCTTAATGTCATGAGTCCCGCCGGAGGCCGGAACAAGCAGAACTGCGATCCTGGCCTTGCTTTTCTTCTTCCGGTCCGCTTTTCTTAAAGGCTCGTACTTTAGCTTTTGGCCGGCTTCGATCTGGTTGACCGCGCTAACGGGAAGCGCCGGCCCACCATGCGCAGGCTCCAGCAAAAACCGGAAGGTCTCAACCGGCGTACCCGCCGGACAGGTGTGAGCCTCAGCGGCAAAACATGGCAGCGTACCGAGTGCGAACAGCATGATCAAGGAAGAGATGTTTCTCAAGGAAGGCCCACTCCTTCAAGCCGGGTGAATTTCACACAAGTAGAAATAGTAAGCTTCGGACCCGCTTCGCGCAATCCTTAGCCGTTTTTTGCTTCCATCGGTCTTACTTTTCTTTGATGTCATGTTCGGGATATAAGGATGGCAGGCTTCCACAAGGTTTTTGCTGTTTTTCTGTGGGCGGGAAGGGGTGAAAACACAGGAAATCGCTGGCTACGCTTGCTCGCGGGCAAAGCGGCGCAGGCGCTCCCGAAGCTCGTCGCGCCTCTCTCGGAACGCGGCAAGCCGCTCTTCGGTGGAACCCTTAACCGCCGCCGGGTCGAGAATGCTCCAGTGAATGCGCTTGGTGGTGGCCGGGAAAACGGGACAGATCTCCCGGGCGTTGTCGCAGACCGTGATTACGAAGTCAAAGTCGCGGCCGGCAAATTCCTCAACGGATTTCGAGCGGTGCCCGGAAATATCGATTCCCAATTCCTTCATTACGGCAATCGCTTCCGCGCGCACCTGGCTTGGATGGGTTCCGGCGCTTGCAACTTCAAAGAGATCGCCGGCGTCATTCCTCAGCAAACCTTCCGCCATCTGGCTCCGTGCTGAGTTCCCCGTGCACAAGATAAGAACCTTGCTTTGACCTCGCGAAGTTGTTTCTGCCTCTGTTTTTTGCATGAGTGCAACCCGTTGCTCAGCGTTGCGCGCAAAGATGACGTGCCGGTTTTGGACGCAACATACCCGGCTAAAACCCGGCACCACCAGAAGCTGCGACCACTTCCGCGGTTCGCAACCGGAAATAGCGCCGCTGGAAGTGAAGTGAAACGCCCACAAGGCCAATCAGGACAGGCACCTCGACCAGCGGCCCCACCACTGCGGCAAACGCTGCCCCTGAGTTGATGCCAAACACCGCAACGGCTACGGCAATCGCCAGCTCAAAGTTGTTGCTCGCCGCCGTGAAGGAAAGCGTGGCGGTTTTGCTGTAATCCGCCCCCGCCTTTTTGCCCATGTAAAAGGACACCAGAAACATCAGGACAAAGTAGACCAGCAGGGGCGCCGCAATGCGCAGAACGTCGAGCGGCAGTTGAATGATGTATTCGCCTTTCAGCGAAAACATCAGGACAATGGTAAAGAGCAGGGCCACCAGCGTCAGCGGGCTGATGCGCGGGACAAACTTCTTTTCATACCATTCCCGGCTCCGTGTACGGACCAGCGCAAAGCGCGTCAGCATCCCCGCCAAGAATGGAATCCCCAGATAAATAAAGACGCTCGCGGCGATCTCCTTCATGGATACATCGACGACGGCCCCCTTCAAGCCAAGCCAGGAAGGTAGCACCGTGATGAACACCCAAGCGTAAACCGAATAGAACAGCACCTGAAATACAGCGTTGAAAGCGACCAAACCCGCCGCATAGTCCGTATCGCCCTGGGCAAGTTCATTCCAGACAATCACCATGGCGATGCAGCGCGCCAGGCCGATCATGATGACGCCCACCATATACTCCGGATGGTTGCGCAGAAAAGCGACCGCCAGGACAAACATCAGCACAGGCCCAATCACCCAGTTTTCGAGCAAGGAGAGAAACAAAATCCGTTTGTTGCGGAAGACTTCTCCAAGCTCCTCGTACCGGACCTTGGTAAGGGGCGGATACATCATCAGGATCAGTCCAACGGCGATCGGGATCGAAGTGGTGCCTTCCTGGAAGGCCGCAATCGTGCGGGCAAAGGTGGGAATAAAATGGCCCAGTGCGACGCCCAGCGCCATGGCCAAAAAAATCCAGGCGGTCAGGTAACGGTCAAGAAACGAAAGCCTGCTGGCTACTGGTGCTGACATGCGGGTGTTCTTCTTTGCGTTGCCGGGCCGTTACGGACGGCATGCCGCATTCATGGACGGCGCTACTCTGCCGAGCCAGGCTTGCTGGCGCGGATAAAGGCGCTCATGAACTTGCCGTCCACAAGCGGCGCAATCGCGTCCACGTCAACTCCCTGGCCGGCCAGAAATTGGCGGATATCTTCAATCTGGTAAATTCGCGTCGGCTCAATGCTGATGCCGCGAAAGCCTGCGGCGGCCAACTTCGCACGGTATTCCGATTCTTCCAGAGCTCCGGCCACGCAGCCAGCCCAGAGCTCCATGTTCCGCCGGATCTCCGCGGGGATTTCACCGCGGACCACCACGTCAGAGACAGCAACCCGCCCTCCCGGCTTAAGGACCCGAAAGGCTTCAGCCAACACTCGGCCTTTATCGGCGGAAAGATTGATGACGCAGTTCGAAATAATGACGTCGATGGTATTGCCGGGCAAAGGAATGTTCTCGATTTCGCCTTTCAGGAACTCCACATTTTCAGCGCCGGCTTTGCGCTGGTTTTCGCGGGCGAGCGCCAGCATTTCATCCGTCATGTCCAGGCCATAGGCTTTGCCGGCCGGTCCCACGCGCTTGGCGGAGAGCAAAACGTCAATGCCTCCGCCGGAGCCCAAGTCCAACACCGTTTCCCCCGGATGTAGCTCGGCAAGGGCCGTAGGATTTCCGCACCCAAGCGATGCCAGCACCGCCTCTTCGGGAAGCTCCCGTGTTTGGCCTGCATCATATAGGTTTGAGGTGATCGAGTCGCAACAGTCTTGCCACGTAGACTTTTTGCCGCAACATGAGGTCTTGCCCGTGCTCACGGCGAGGGCGGCCTGCCCGTATTTTTCTTTCACCACCTCTCTGATGTCGTCGCTATTGTTCATTGGCTTCTCTTTTCCAGGCCGCATTTGGGCCCAATCGAGACAAGTTCGCCCGGCTCAATGGCCTTGTTTCGAGTGCAGCACTCCGCATAGAGGAAGTTGACAATTGCCTGGAGCGCCTCCGTGTTGGCCGTATACCAAAGAAACGTGCCTTCGCGCCGCACCGCGACCAGTCCTTCATTTTTGAGCTTTTCAAGGTGGTGCGAGAGCGTGGAGGCTGGGATACCCAACTCGTCCTGAATGTCGCCAACAATCAAGCCTTGGGGATGGGCGGTCAGAAGGATTTGCACAATGCGCAGCCGCGGCTCAGCGCCCATCGCGGCAAACATGTCGGCGTAGCGGGTAACTTGCTCAAGGGTCTTGTTCGATGCCATATTTCTATAATACTAGAACTAGCGAATGATGCAAATGGAATCTTCCCGCGGCATTCGACCAGTTCCGCCACTCCCATCTCCACCCCTGCAGAACAAAAGCGCCAGGGACGGGATACCACAATACATCCATGGCCCATTCCGAACTGTGTTAGGCTAAGGCGAATGCGGGCATGGCACACTACATCGAGCCATTTCCGCCGCTGTTCAGGAGCATATATGTCAGAAAAAATAGGGATTCTCGTTCGTGTGCGGTCGGAGTTGGGCGTTCTCCATCAACTGACGGGCGTTATTGCGAAGCATCAAGGGAACATCTCATCCGTGGGGATTATCGACGAGAGTGGCCCGGAAGTCCGCATCTATTTTGAAATTGATCTGCCCGGATCGTCCCAGGCTTTGCTCGGAGCGCTGCAAGCTCTTCCGGTTGTGCATCAGGCGGAAGCCGTCAACACGCTCGGCAGGATTTACGGCAAGCGGATTATCGTGGTTGGCGGCGGAGCCCAGGTGGGCCAGGTGGCGATTGGCGCAATCTCGGAGGCCGACCGCCACAACATCCGCGGCGAGCATATCTCCGTGGACACGATTCCGCTGGTTGGAGAGCAGCCGCTGGCCGACGCCGTCCGCGCGGTGGGTCGATTGCCTCGGGCGCGCGCGCTGGTGCTGGCGGGCTCGTTGATGGGCGGCGAAATTGAAAAAGCTGTTCGGGAAGTTCGGGAGCAAGGCTTGCTGGTGATTAGCCTCAATATGGCAGGGAGCGTCCCGGACGTCGCCGATCTCGTCGTCACGGACCCCGTGCAGGCAGGCGTGATGGCCGTTATGGCCGTCGCCGACACCGCCAAGTTCAACGTCAGCCGCCTGAAAAAGAGGACCTTCTAAGAAGAACCGCCTGTAGAATCAGCGTCCGTGTTCCTAGCCAGAAAGCCCTCGTGAGCAAAAGAGTCCCGATCAAAGAAGGCCTTAAGATGCACGGCTCGGAAGTTCTGGGCCAAGCGCGCGCGGCGCTCGAAAAGCGGGCCAACGCTGCCAAAGCTGCGGTTTTTCGCGGGTTCTTTAAGGAAACGTCCAGCGACGTCTTTCTTGGCGTTCCAGCGCCCGCGATTCAGAAGATCGCCAAAGAATTTGAGGCGTTGCCGCTTGGACAAATACAGGCTCTGATGCATTCCGGCGTCCATGAGGAGCGGTCGCTGGCCCATGCGATTTTGCGGAGAAGATTTTCCCAAGGCAGCGCCAAGGACCAGGAAATTGTTTACAAGTTCTACCTGAAGAACCGGACCGCCATTCGCTCCTGGGACGGCGTGGATGATAGCGCTCCTTACATTGTGGGTGCCTATCTGCTCGGCCGTGAAAAAACCATCCTCAGTACTCTCGCGTGCTCCGAGCGGCTGTGGGACCGGCGCATCGCGATTGTCTCGACCGCCTGGTTTATCCGCAACGGCCAGACAGATGTTACGTTTCGGATCGCCCGCATGCTTCTCCATGACCCGGAAGACCTGATTCACAAGGCTACGGGCTGGATGCTTCGCGAAGTGGGCAAGCGCGATCTTCCGGCGCTCAAACGATTCCTCAAAGCGCACCACCGGACGATGCCGCGAACCATGCTCCGCTACGCCATTGAGCGCTTTCCGGAAAAAGAACGTAGAACGTACCTCATGGTAAACAAGCCCCGGCCGCAAGTGAAATCATGACGGCTTCCAGCCATCCAGGTGGTCCGAATAATCCATCAGTTCCTGAGCGCGCCTTTCATGGACCGAATCGTAAAGGATTGCGGCGGCTCGGACGCTTGTGGTCGAAAATATTCCGCGATGGCAGAAAAAGCGTTTATAAAATTGGATGGAAATATCGAGATGCTGCTGGGTAAATGCCAGCACGGGGAGCAGCTTGCGGTACAAGTCCCGGGCTTGGTCGCGCTCGCCATGCGCAAAAGCCTCAAAGACCCGCCGAAACAAGCCCGTCATGCCTGTCGGTATGATTGCACCGACGCCACGGTCAAGCGCCTCCAGCAGTTGAAGGGAAGCCCAGCCTCCGGAAACATGCAATCGCCCTCTCGTCTGGTCAAGAACCGCCGTATATTTCAGGCAAGCAGGAACGGTTTCCACTTTTAGACATCGGCAAGGTTCGATTTCCTCAAACATTTGCGCGATCAGCGGAATTGCCATACCGGGTCCCTGCCAAGGCAAGTCTTGAATCATTAGAGTTGTCATTCCAACCTTGGCAAATTCCCTGAAAAATTCCAAAATCTCCGTCGCGTTTCCTCCAAATTCTTCAGGCACTTCTACCAACACGCTGTCGCTGCACATCTTGACTGCTTCCTCCGCCACAAAATAACGGTCGCGATTTGCGTGCGCAGTTGCACTGGCAAAAAGTTTGACCCGGCCCTGCGTCAGGGTCCGGACACATCGCAGGATTTCCTTACGCTCGGAGGTCTTGAGCGTATAAACTTCGCTCGCTCGTGCTCCCACGATGAAGCCGACAGCCCCTTCCCGTATATGGAAATCCACACACCGCGCGACCGAATTCAGGTCAACCCGGCCGTGTTCGTCATAGGGCGTGTTGAGGCGATGATCACGCTACGCAGCGGATATTTCTGCTTTTCTCTCATCCTAGAGCCAGTCTCAGGTGAGTTCGTACAAAAAGGCCGGGCCGGGCAAATAGCTCATGATCCCGGATCACATTTTTTCCTATCGAACTGGCGCGCAGAATTGTGGAGTCCGCGGGCGGGCCCGAAAGGAAAACGAACTCTACCTGTGCGAGTTGAGCGAACGTGCACGTTGAATAAGTTACCCCAAATAGCTGAATATGCGCGAAACTTGATCGACTGAATTTCGGAGACCCTATATCCTTGTTAGGAGTTATCTCAATTCGAGGGATCAATGCATGACGAAAAAATGGACCCGCCGGGAATTTTCAAAGCTGGCCGCGCTACAACTGGGCGCTGCATCCTTGACTCCTACTCTTGTCCACGGAGCAAGCGGGGACCAGGCAACAAACCAGCCCATGGTTCGGGAGCCCATCGAATCTGCTTATTCTCCGGCCACAGGCCAATGGGAGATCTCGTGGCCGGAAAGGCTATCCCAACACGACGTTGTTTACCTCTCCCCGCCTGAGGACCCGACGCTTGGATTGCCGATCGGCAACGGGGATATGGGAGCTCTTCTATGGAGCAATGACCAGGGGCTGGTCGTGGCCATCAATAAGTGCGATACGTGGGACGATGACAGCCCCGGATGCGCTGACGGTTGGGGGCGCGAACGCGAGGACCGATATACATCACTGCGCCATTGCGGAAGGTTGAACATTGATTTCGGCTGCCCGGTCTTTAACCTTCTTTACCAGCAGGATTTCGAGGCGCGCCTCGAACTTGCCTCAGCCATCGCTTGGTTCCGGGCCGTCACCCCCTTTGCCAAGGTTACTACACGCAGTTATGTCAGCGCTGAATCCCGGGTGCTGGTTGTGCACTGCAAATTATGCGGAACGGAACCCTATGCGCCCCAGGTGAGACTGGAACGCTGGGGCAGCCGCACCTTTGCGCATTGGTACAGCCAGGTGAATCGCGATCCGAGAATTGGCCTTGATGGAACGGAGACCTCGATCCAGCGGGGCCGGATGGTTATTCACCAAAAGCTCCGGACTCTCTTTTTCGTGCTGGCGGCACAGGTGCTGCCGGAAGGCCATTCCATCGAGCCTCGAAAGCTTCACGAGCGTGCGGCGGCGGTTGACCTACCGGGTACGAAGCAGACGGGGTTTACGGTTTTAATTACGGCGGTAACCTCAGAGAATGATTCGGACCCTGTTTCGGCGGCCCACCGTATCCTCGACGGGGCGGTTGCCGAGCGCGAAGAATCCATTCGCATTCGGCATCAAGAACAATGGAAAAAGTTTTGGTCCGTCTCCATGGTGGATTTGCCGGAGAAGTACCTGGAAAATATCTGGCACACCAATCTCTACTTGGCCAACTCCTCCTCTCGCGGCACCTATCCGCCCCATTTTTGCAATGGCTTATGGGGATGGGACAGAGACTTTGTGCCCTGGAATTGGTATTTCCATTGGAACGAGCAATGGTACGCATGGCCCCTCGCGGCAGCGAACCACTGCGAATTAACCGCTCCATACTTTCGCTACCGCAGAGCGCAACTTGCCCACGCCATGGAATATGCGCGCCAGCAGCTTAACAAGCCGGGGGCCTTTTACGCGGACGTCTCGGACCGGCGGGGATACAACAACTTCGGGGTCAATCACATTCATACGCCCGGCGCGCAAATCGCCCTCGATTTCTGGCGGCATTACGCCTACACGGGTGATGAAGCGTTCTTACGCGACGCTGCCTGGCCGGTCATCCGGGAAGTGACGCGATTCAACGCCTCTTGCCTGAAGCTCGGAGCCGACGGTCGCTATCACATCTCCCAAACGCACGCGTATGAAGGTGCGCCCCTGTTTGACGATACGATTACCGACCTTGCCATGATCCGGGCATTGTTTCCGGTGGCAGTCCTCGTCGGGAAGAAGATGGGCCACGAAGAAGTTGAGATCCGGCAGTGGCAGGAGATGTTCGATAAGCTCGCTCCATTCCATTTGGTCGATCTCGACCCGTCGGAGTACGAGCGGCGAGGCACGGAGCTTGTCCACCGGGCCGGCTTGGCTCCCGGAAAGCAGCTCGCATCACGGAAAGTCTTCGCGGTGGGGCGCGATTCCAGCGGGAAATGGATCAGGAACCGCTACGCGGGCCGAGAGGACACAGGATATTATGGCATCCCAGACCCCGAGATTGCTCCCGTGTTTCCGGCGGGGGTGATCGGATTGGCTGATCGCCCTAGGGAGTTGTTTCGGGCGGCTGTTACTCAACTCCGGCTGCATCCACAGGCAGTCCCCGACCCAACGCTGCTATGCGATACAGGCTCCATGGCGGGCGGCGGAGGGCTTTGTATGGGATGGTGTCCTTACCCGATTGCTCTCGCGCGCCTGGGTCTTGCTGAGGAACTCGCTTCCGAACTGGTTAACTCAGTCTCGACTTGGCAGTTTTATCCGCAGGGCTTCGGCCATTACGGGCCCTATTATGTGTTCAAACGCGACCAAAATTTCCGGTGGAATCTGAATCAGGCTCGCGACGCGAGCAGTCCCTTGCCCGGGGACAAGGCGCCCAAATTCCCCTTCCCAAGTTGGCCCTTCCGCCATTTCGACAATGAAGCCATGCCTATCGTCTCCTGTGCGATGAATGAAATGCTCATCCAAAGTTACGAGGGGACAATCCGCATATGTCCGGCTGTTCCTTCTACCTGGAATGTGCGATTCGACCTGGCCGCCGCAGGAGGATTCCGCGTCAGCACGGAGCAAAAAGAAGGAAGAATCCTGTTTGTTGCAGTAGAAAGTAGGTTGGGCGGAGCCTGCCGCATCCAGCATCCCTGGCCTTCCGACGACAGCCTTGCCTGTCTGGATATGGCATCCGGAAACAAGCCTCAACGAGTAGAATATTCGCAAGAAGGGACTTCCGCAGGGCGGGAAATTCTCTGGGAAACTCTTGCGGGCCATCGTTATTTGCTGGTCCGCCGCGAGACGGATCTCTGGACCTGGGCTATCACAAGGGAAACGCCCGCGCGGCGAGATGCTCCGCGCAAACTGAAGCAAACGATCCTTGGCCGCGAGCAGATCTTTTGAGATAAGCCTATATCCGAAGGCTTTCTCATGAGCTTATTGTGTGTTGCCTTAGCAAGTTGACCCGAACAGGAGAAAATTAGGCTCTTCGGTTATCCACGATGACGAAACTTATGCGAAACTGACCGCCGGCTATGGAACTCGCTATTCGGATAAAGGAGGATGCAATGACTTTGGATGGGAAAGTTGCTCTAGTTACCGGTGCTGGGAAAGGAATTGGAAAAGGGTGCGCAGAAGTCCTGAGCTGGCAGGGGGCTCGAATCGCCGCGGGTGACATTGATCATGTTGCCGGGTTAAAGACTGCCAAGGAAATTGAGGCGGGCGGAGGGAAAGCCGTCTTTCTGCAGGCGGACGTTTCCAAGGCGGATGACGTTCAGAAAATGATTGCGCAGGCCATGGAAGTGTTTGGGCGACTCGACATCCTGATTAACAATGCGGGATACCATATTTCAAAAAACGTCGAAGATACCAGCGAAGAAGAGTGGGACTATATTCTGAACACAAACCTGCGAAGTGTGTTTCTCTGCTCGAAGTATGCGATTCCCCATCTGAGAAAGACCCGAGGGGCTATCGTCAACATGTCGTCTATGGTTGGCTTGGTAGGACAGCGCAATGCCGGCGCCTATGCGGCGACGAAAGGTGGCATCATAGCGATGACCAAAGGCATGGCCCTCGATTTTGCCAAAGACGGCATCCGGGTCAACTGCATCTGTCCAGGGTGGGTGGAAACGCCGCTGGTGGAGGATTGGTTCAACCAACAGGCGGACCCGCAAGCCACCAAGGAATATATCTTCGGAAGACACCCTCTGGGAAGAATTGCGACGCCCGAAGAGATCGGGAACGCCGCGGTATTTCTGTGCAGCGAACAGTCCTCCTTTATCACGGGGGTAGCCCTTCCGTTAGACGGGGCGGTGACCTTGGGCTACTAGTGTAGTGTCTCGTAGATAGCTTTACAACGAGCGACTTTTCCCAGGATACGTTCCGTGCTGGCTTTCCAGACGAAGGGTCTGGGTTGTTGGTTGTTCTGATCGAGGTATTCGCGGATGGCGGCGACGAGTTCTTTCACACTGCCGAAGTTGCCGCGCCGAATGCGTTTTTCGGTCAGCTCTCGAAACCAACGCTCCACCAAGTTGAGCCAGGATGAGCTGGTGGGCGTGAAGTGCAAGTGAAACCTTGGATGTTTCGCCAACCAGCTTTGGACGCCGGGATGTTTGTGGGTTCCGTAGTTGTCGAGAATCATATGCAGATCGAGTTCGGTCGGAGTCTCGCGGTCGAGCTGGCGAAGGAACTTCAGGAACTCCTGGTGTCGGTGCCGAGGCATGCAATGACCGATGACGGTCCCTTCCAGGACGTTCAAGGCGGCAAAGAGCGCGGTCGTGCCGTGGCGTTTGTAATCGTGCGTCATAGTTCCGCAGCGGCCCCGTTTCATGGGCAAGCCCGGCTGGGTGCGGTCCAAGGCCTGAATCTGGCTTTTTTCATCGACGCACAGCACCAGGGCTTTATCGGGAGGATTCAGATAGAGTCCGACCACATCGGTCAGCTTTTCAACAAAGTGCTGGTCGCGCGACAGCTTGAAGGTTTTGACGCGATGCGGATCGAGGCCATGTGCATCCCAAATGCGTTGCACGGTGGCGGGGCTGACGGATTGAGCTTTCGCCATCGTGCGCACGCTCCAATGCGTGGCCGCCGGCGGTCGAGTGTGCAGGGTCGCCTCGACAATAGTGCGTACTTTCTCGGCCGGAATTTGGGCTTTGCGCCCGCGCCCCGGTGCGTCCTCCAGCAACGCTTGCGGGCCTTGCGCGGCAAAACGTTCGCGCCAGAGCAGCACCGTCGGCCGACTCGTCTCCAGGGTGCGGGCGATGTCGCGATTCGCATGACCTTCGCTGGCCATCATGACGACGCGGGCTCGAAACGCCACTTTCTGAGGCGTGTTTTTGGCGTTGATCCAGGATTGCAAAAGTTGTCTCTGTTCGGACGGCAGATCAAGAGCTGCGGCTGGGATCCACATGCATCAGAGCATAACAAAACTCAACCGCATTGTAAAGCTAATTGCGAGACACTACACTAGACGAACTAATAGCAATGGGGGAAGATGGTCTTGGCCCTATGCGCCGACTGATCCGGGCCGTTCTTAACATTCCAAGTTTTGATCATCTCAGACAACTGGACGACGGAGCAGCCAAAGTGCAATCGGCCCGAAGAAGTGTGGAAGCTTTGAGGAGTGCTGTGTTGAAGCATGATGAGAGTTTTGCCCGAAACCGGGAGGAGTCTGGCCCAGCCAGTAGTAAAATCGCCGAGGTCGTAAGGAAGCGCAATGAAGAAATCGCACAACTGAGTCGCCGGTTTCAAGAGCTTGTCGTCATCTCCGACCACCAGGAAAGAGGGCGACTATTTGAGACTTTCCTTCACGATCTTTTCGCTGCGCACGACCTGAATCCCAGGGGGTCTTTCAAGATCGTGGGTGAACAGATCGACGGCGCACTTGAATTTGAGGGAACGCAGTTCCTTCTTGAGGCTAAGTGGGAAAAGAAACGCCAGCGCGCTGCTCCACTAGACTCGTTCTCGAAGAAAGTGGAACGAAAACTTGAGAACACGCTTGGCCTATTCATCTCATTAGAGGGATACACGGACGAGGGATTGGCAGCCATCCGAGGGGGAAGACCCGCATTGATCCTAATGGACGGAGAAGAACTCGCATTGGTCCTGCAGGGCATGGTTGATTTTAGGGAGTTATTGAAACAGAAAGTGAGACACGCCGCGCAAACCGGAGACCCATATTTCAGAGCGCGTGACATGGCGAAATGAATTGTCTAGTAGTGTGGGGACTTTTGTGGGGACCCCTTTTACAACTGCACCAATATTGGTGCAACTCAAAACAACTCAATACAAGTCATTAAACTGTTGACCTAAAAGGCGTTGCAGGGTATCTGCCGTCCAATCAATAAGTTACAAAATTGGCCCGGCTATATTTCCTAAACCGTGGGTCGGGGGTTCGAATCCCTCCAGGCCTACCATCTTTCCCTTTTTATTTCAGATGGATAGACAGAGCCTTGTTGTCGCTGGAAATGTTTTATACAGGTCGTGCGTGCCTACTACAGGTTGTCTACAGGTACTTCAGGTAAGTAACTACAGGAGGCAAGAGTGCTCACTCCGTGCTAAAAAGCTTAACCCGCATTTCTCACCAAGGAGATGAAGAGCGGCGTTAAGCTTCGATTTGGCCTGCGCAGAGTCGTTTTGGAGGAGCGCGGTCACTGAGTGCGTTGAGCGGGCTCCTTTTCG
>JAJYHU010000136.1 GCA_021784615.1 Acidobacteriota bacterium
TCCGGCAAATTGTCGTGAACCTGGTCAACAACGCCATTAAGTTCACCGACCAGGGCGAGGTCGTACTCCACGTCAGGCTGGAGTCCGAAGCCGCAGAGGACCTCTGCTTGCTGTTTAGAGTTACGGACACCGGCATCGGCATCCCTTCCGAAAAACACGAGCTGATCTTTGCGCCTTTCGCGCAGGCTGACAGCTCAGCCACCCGCCGGCACGGAGGGACGGGGCTTGGCCTTACGATCTGCTTTCAACTTGTCGAGCTGATGGGCGGACGCCTGTGGGTCGAAAGCGAGGTGGGAAAGGGCAGCAGCTTCTATTTTACGGCGCACTTTGGCCCCTCGAAGTCGAAAGGGGAAAACGCCGTTCCGGCAAAGGCCGCCCGTCTCCAGGGCCTGGCAACTCTGGTAATTGACGACAATGCAACCAACCGCCGGGTTCTTGAAGGCATGCTGGTCACCTGGGGCATGAAACCGGCCATGGCGGACGGCGGCTGGACGGGATTGACCGCGATGGAGCGGGCAAGAGACACCGGGAAGCCGTTTCCCCTGGTCCTTATCGACGCTCAAATGCCGGACCTCGACGGTTTCAGCGTCGCGGAAAGAATCAAGCAAGACCCCACGCTCGCCGGAGCGACGATCATGATGCTGACCTCGGCGGGGCGGCGCGGAGACGCGGCCCGCTGCCGCGAACTCGGCATCGCCGCCTACCTCCATAAACCCATCAAGGAAGCGGACCTGTTGCAGGCCGTGCTTCTTGCCCTGGGCCCGCGTTCCCCCACCCAGCAAAACGCTGAACTGATTACGCGCCACACCCTGCGCGAGCGGTCAAAAAAACTCCGCATCCTGCTGGCCGAGGATGACCTTGTTAACCGTGAACTAGCCGGGCGTGTTCTCAAGAAATCCGGCCATACTGTGACGGCGGTCCGCGACGGCCGGGAAGTCGTGGCAATCCTTGAAGCGTCGGGCTTCAATGCCTTTGACGTGCTCCTAATGGATGTGCAAATGCCCGGCATGGACGGGCTGGCGGCAACCGCGAAAATCAGGGAAAAAGAGCGCGAAACCGGCGCCCACCTGCCGATCATCGCCATGACGGCGCACGCCATGAAGGGCGACCGAACACGCTTCATGGCCGCCGGGATGGATGGATACGTCCCCAAACCGGTTCGAGCCCAGGAACTCATCAAAGTGATCGAGGGCATTTTGCCGGACGGCAAAGCAGGCCGGCCCGATGCGGCTCGAACGGAAGATCCCTCGCCTGTCATCGACTGGAGCCAGGGCCTAGCTCAGCTTGACGGCGATCGCGAACTCTTTCGCGAGCTTCTCAGATTGTTTGCGCAAGAGACGCCGCGCTTGCTCGAAAACATTCGGCGCGCCGTCCGGCAAAAAGACCCGTCCGGCATTGAGCGTGGAGCGCATACCTTAAAGGGATCAGTAAGCAACTTTGGAGCCAGTCGGGCCTTCAAGGCCGCACAGAGGCTGGAACAGATGGCGCGCGCCAACGACTTGGCCAACGCCGAAAAAGCCTTCCAGAGTATCGAGAGAGAAGTCGGGCGGCTTCTCGCAGCCGTCGAAAACAGAAAGCGCGAGGTCACGGAATGAACGTTCTGATCGCTGACGACGAACCGATCAGCCGCCGATTGCTGGAAATTCTCCTGAACAAGTGGGGATACGACGTCACCGTAGCGTCCAACGGCGAGGAAGCCTGGCAATTGATGCAGCAGAAGGAGCATCCCAAGCTCGCCATTCTCGACTGGATGATGCCTGGGCTGGACGGCGTCCAAGTTTGCAGGAAAATCCGGCAAGGCGAGAATGGGTCGCCCACGTATATTCTTTTGTTAACGGCCAAGCAGGAAAAGGAGGACATGGACGGGGGCTTCCGGGCCGGCGCGGACGACTATCTGGCCAAACCGTTTGCCGCCCAGGAACTAAAGGCGCGTTTGCGCGCCGCGAAGCGAATCGTTGACTTGGAAGAACAACTGCGGTCAGTGCAAAAGACCCTGAGCATTGAATCGGCTCTCGATCCCCTCACGGGCCTATGGAACCGCTCCTCGATTCTGGAGATCCTGCACCGGGAATTGCACCGCTCCCGCCGGCAAAGGTCAATGGTGGCGCTGGTCATGGCGGACATCGACCACTTGAAGCAGATCAACCTCCGATACGGATATCTCGCCGGCGACGCGGTGTTGCGCGAGGCCAGCAGGAGAATGCGAGGGTGCATCCGGGTTTACGACTCCATGGGAAGATATGGTGGCGGCCAATTCATTATTGTGTCTCCGGCGTGCGACCAGTCGGGAGCCTTGTGCCAGGCTGAAAGACTGCGGTCGCGTACGAGCCAGCAGCCTATCGAGACTTTCGAAGGGCCTCTGCCCATTACGGTCAGCCTGGGCGTGGCTGTAGGAAATGATGAAAAACAAGCCCATCTGCTGATCTCGTCCGCCGAGGCCGCCCTGGCGGAGGCGAAGAAGTCCGGCCATAACCGCGTCGAAGCGGCGGTCGTGTAGTTCGCTTCTCCCACCGGCCCGGTCCCCCATTCGGCATTGGGAGCAGGCAATGGTCTCGTTTATTTTCTCTATAAACAGATTTCATTTTATCCGCTCTAACACAACCTCTATAATCTAAGTTTACAAGCTTTCTTGGTTGCTTGACTTGAAGCGGACGGGATCGTCAAGCGAACTATAACTCCAGCGGCCCTCCCGCCGGCCCAATCTCCCAACTAAGGCGCTCGCGGATGTCGGTCTCAGATCAAAAGATGGCTCTGCCGGATTTCTACGCGGCGGAATCCCGGCGCATCCGGGAAGTCTTCGGGGCTTCCGGCGACGGCCTAACCGCTGCGACGGACCGCTCGCAAGTGGTGGACCATCTCCTCTCAGAACTCTTTCAGGCCACCATTTCCCAGCGGCCAAACGGCCCTGACAACCTATGCCTGGTCGCCCTCGGCGGGTACGGACGGAGTGAACTGTTCCCCTGCTCCGACATCGACCTCTTATTCATTTCCGACAAGGACGCAACGCTTGCCAGCTATCGCAAAGCCATTGCGGAATTCGTTTGCCGCCTTTGGGACATGGGCCTTCGCGCAGCCCAAACCTGCCATACGCTTGCGGAGTGCAACAGCCTTTTCCGCGACAATCTGGAATTCAACGTAGCCCTGATGGAGCTTCGTCACATCGCGGGCGGCGACAACCTGTTCGGACAGCTTCGCAACACAAACCTCCCACGTTTGATTGGCAAGGAGGGTCAAACTCTCATCAACGACCTCATCAAGATGACCCGAGAGCGTCACCTGAAATATCAAGACACCCTGTTTCATCTGGAGCCGAATCTCAAGGAAGCTCCTGGAGGACTCCGCGATCTTCACGTTGCCCGCTGGCTGACGATTATTTCGGAACTTGAAAAACAACAGCGATGGTCCTCTCCCGAGGCTGTTTGGCCCGAGCGATAT
>JAJYHU010000384.1 GCA_021784615.1 Acidobacteriota bacterium
TGCGCGGAAAGTCGCCGTCCCCAAGGCCGTTGCCAGCTTCGTCTCGCTTAAACTGTGGTCGCCGCGCAAAAGCAGGACCACGGGCTTATCTTCCACGATGTAGACCAGGGTCTTGATCATCCGCGTTGCCGGCTCGCCCGTAAACTTCACCAGGTCGTCGATGGTTTTCTGTCCCGGAGTGGCAAAGGCCTCCGGCCCGGCGTCTCCGGAAAGATCGTCCACCGCCGCCGCGTTCGAAACCGCCTTCTCCAGGTTGGCCGCGTACCCGCATTCGCAAGCCGCAATCGAGTCTTCGCCGGAGTCGGTCACCACCATGAATTCATGCGAAACCGTTCCGCCCATCGCGCCGGAATACGCTTCCGTGATGACGTAATCCAATCCGCAGCGGTCGAAGATGCGGCGATAAGCGTCGTAATGCTTTTGGTAGCTCTGGTCGAGCCCCGCGTCATCAAGATCAAAGGAGTACGAATCTTTCATCATGAATTGCCGCAAGCG
Source organism: Acidobacteriota bacterium (assembly GCA_021784615.1). Lineage (GTDB taxonomy): Bacteria > Acidobacteriota > Terriglobia > UBA7540 > UBA7540 > JAMCXS01. The sequence goes on from JAJYHU010000384.1 coordinate 496, forward strand.
CAGCAGGCCGGACTTGGGCCTTGGCTCGTCGCGGAATTTTTCCTGGATCTGATACCAGATCTGGGGCAGTTGCTTGTAGGAGCGGACTTCGCCGCGCGCGATGTTCGTCATCTCTTCTTCATGGGTCACGCCCAGGCACATGTCGTGCTGGTTGCGGTCCTTGAACTTGAACATCGTCTCGCCAAACAGGTCATAGCGCCCCGATTCCTTCCAAAGCTCGGCGGGATCGAGAGCCGGCAGATAAAACTCCTGCGCGCCGATGCCGTTCATCTCCTCGCGGATAATTTGAGAAATTTTAAGGAACGACCGCTGGGCTAAAAATAAGTACGCATAAACGCCCGCCGCCACCTGCCTCACGTAACCCGCGCGCAGCAGAAGCTGGTGGCTGGGCGCTTCCGCTTCGGCGGGCACTTCGCGAAGCGTGGGAATAAAAACCTTGCTCCATCGCATGCTTTCACCTTTCTCGTTTTCGGTTATGAGAATTCACGGGCCTCTGAACTCGCGGCCACAATGATAAGTGGCCATTGTTTGGGAAACCTTCGTTGTTGTCAAGAAAAGCAAGGACGGGCCGGGCTTACTATTATTTCCTGCGTCCGCGAGCGGTCACCGCGTCTGCGGGGCTCGCATGCGGTCCGGAGGCTTGGGAGACAGGCTGCGAACTTTCCGCGGGCAGTTGAACGTATGCGCGCTTCAGAAGGAAGGGCGTAGCAAAAGTAGTCACTACGGCCATTAGCACAAGGGTCGTAAACAGCCGCTGCCCAATAAACCCGTTGGACAAGGCGATGTTTGCAATAACCAGTTCCATGATTCCTCTGCCATTCAGACCAATCCCCACGGCCCAGCTTTCCTCCTTTGTGAGCTTGGCCAGGCGGCCGCCCATGTATCCGCCGCAGATCTTGCCGGCAAAGGCGGCAACAAGAATTGCCGTCACCAATCCCCAGTTCCTCAGGCTTGCGGCATGGAATTCAAGGCCGATCGCCGCAAAAAAGATGGGGCCCAAGAAGCCCATGGTGACATCGGACGCCGTCTTCTGAACCTCCTGGAATTTGGCCGTTCCCAGGACCTCATAAGTCAGGAGCATCGATCCAAAAAAAGCCCCGATCACGAATTGCAGACCCAGCGCTTGAGAAAAACTGGCGAACGCGATGACGAACAGAAGAACGACCGCAAAGACAGACTCCTTTCCTTTCAGCTTAACCAGCAACCGGTCGAGCGGGTTACGAGACCGCAAAAACCGCTGGGGAGAATAGCGCTTTACGACCCGGGCGATGAGCACGACCCCAACCATAAACATCACCGCTTTGACCAGCCCCAGGCCCATGGATGCAAAAGCACTGGTCGGACCTGCCCCTTTGCCTTTGACATCCAGGATCACGCCAAGAATCAAGAGCGAAATAACGTCGTTAAAGACAGCCGCTGAAATGATCTTCTGGCCGATTTCAGTCTGAACCTTGCCAAGATCCATCAGGATTCGGACGCTCACAGGAAGCGCCGTGATGGCAATACACAGGCCGATAAAGATCGACTGCGTGGCCCCCAGGCCAAAAAGCACGCCCACGCCGATCCCGAGAAGCATTGGAAGGATAAATCCGGCAGCGCCAACAAAGGCGCCACGGCCGCGGAATGACTTCCAAAGGGTCGGCAAATCCATTTCCATGCCAGCCAGAAAAACCAGCAACAACACGCCCAAGTCCGCAAGTGCTCGGATTTCATCCGTGAAAGTAACCACCCCAAAGACCGAAGGGCCGAGAATAACCCCCGCTGCAATTTCACCAAGCATGGCGGGCTGCCCATAATGCTCCGAAATTTCTCCAATGGTGCGGGAGAGGAGCAGAAGCAAGAGTAGAGCTTCAATGAATGGCACGCAGGTTCCTTTCAGCTGCCAGGGAGAATGCATTCACCCAATCGCAACCTCTCGACGCCAACAAGTCGAAAGACGACAGGTTCGAATCAGTCTAGCATAGGTGCAAAAACAAGAGAATCGCCGGCCTGACCGCATAACCTTCCGTGGTTTCAAGCCGATTGTCTGCTTGCAATTAGCATGTATTCCTGGGCGCACGCCACCCCAGGCTACTATATAAAGCTAGGCTCTATTGCTATTGCTGGCAACCCGCCGCATCAAGTTCTTGCCCGCTGGCCCGGCATAGCGCCAGCAAACCTGCCATAAGCTGGGCCGAATTGAGGCTGCGCCTGATGTGTGGTAAGATCTGATTTCTTGAATAACGCGAAACTACTTTAAGCGAGTACGATGCTTCAAGGATCTGCTCAACAACAAGCGAATATTCCTGGCCGGCCTATGGAGCTTCGACTGGCCCATAGCGAGGAAGATACGGCGGAACAGACAATCTGAAAATCAAGGGGCAAATGAACCCGGGCTTCGGCGGCCCGCACCCCGGGAACCCAATCCACGTTACAATCTCATGATTTCCTTTGAACTATTATTTCCCGTTTCAATCTTAGCGGGTTTTGTCGGCGCCATGAGCGGCATGGGCGGCGGAATTATCCTCATCCCTGCTCTCACTCTGATGGGTGTCGATATCAAACACGCCATCGCCGTCAGCATCCTTTCCATTATCGCCACCTCGAGCGGGTCGGCTTCGGCCTACGCGCGCGACCACATCACTAACCTCAAAGTGGGGATGTTCCTCGAGATGTTCACCATCGTCGGCGCGCTCGTGGGCGCGAGCATCACCCTGGTTTCTTCCACGCAGCCGCTCTACATCGCTTTTGGAGCGGTTCTGCTCGGTTCGTGGGCGGCGCTGCTGTTTGCAGGCCACGCAACCTGGCACGCGGGTGCGCAGGACGGCTTCACCAAATGGTTGGAGCTTGAGGGTAGTTACCCTGACCAAGCCCTCGGGCAAACAATCAGCTATAAAGCCCGGCGGGCCTATTTTGGGGCTCCGGCGATGTTCGGGGCTGGG
>JAJYHU010000219.1 GCA_021784615.1 Acidobacteriota bacterium
TGCCAATTTCCCGCAGGGCCATCCACTGAATAGAGATGGATGCGGGACACCTCGAATGATGCGTCAACGGATGGGCGCACGGCAAACCTTTCTTTCGTATTAATCGAAAGTTTTCCGTACATGAGGCTTAAGCGCGGCATGTACGTGCGCTGGCGAGTCATGCCGAAAACTTCACTTCCCGTTTGATGGGCGTCCATTAAGGCATGGGTCGGAATCACCCGCAGGAAAAGGCACCGGAAGTATTCGTTCAGGAACCCGCCTTGGGCCAAGTATATTTTGAAGGGTTGCAGGTGTCTGGCCAGGGCAGCGGACTGTGAAAGAGCTTCCTGTTCTGGCTGGGTGATCCCTGGGATGAGTGTGACATGCGGTTCAAATCGGGGCGAGGAAAACCGGCGGCTGAGCGAATGGATCCTTTGAGTCAAATGCTGTTTTGTTTGGCCGCCGGGAATCAACCAAATTGCGTAACCAGTCCCACTCGGAGTCTGATCCATTTGAGATGGCCCCGTTGCGCACGGATTGAAACGGGGGGATTGAACGCTTCCGCACCTGGTCTTCGAGTGGAGGCAGAGCCGGCTTGGTTTCGGAGGAGGCCTGCGGCTCTCGATTCTCAATGCTTGGCGTTTGTATTGCCGCCCGTTCCAGTCTTCTGAGGTGGCCGTCGCCTTCCTTTGAATGCCGGAAGGATGTTCCGCATGGGTTCAGCCCGTCCGTTGGCTCCGTGCATGGCATAGTTCAGTTCGTTCTGGCACCCGTAAAGATTGCTTTCCATGATCAGAAAGATTTGGTCGTGGTTTCGCAGCAAAAAAGCAAGGTACGGTTTGAGCGACTGCTGCATGGTCAGCATTTCATTCCACGCCTGATTAAACTCTGCACTAAGGCCGGAATTGTTGTAGCGGGACACCATGAGCGTCAGTCGATCGAGAGGCGGCAAAATCGCGCTGATCCCTGCATAGGTTTGAAAGCCCAGGTATTCGCTATCGACTCGGCTTGCAAACTGCTGCCGGCTTTTTTCGAGGGCCGCGAGGTTCCGACGCAGTTTATCAAGGTTGTCGTTGAAAGATAGGAGCACAGTGGTGGGCATTTTTATATTCTGGGGTCCGACTTGGGTTAGCAGGTCTCTGACGCGGGACTCTGCCTGCCAGATTTTTATCAGCAGGGCATGAGCTTGGGCGGGCTCCATGTAGCCGGGCTGGTTCGCCATGGAGCGCGGGGGAGCCTGCATCTGCTCGGGGATCTTGATTTCCTCGGTCTCGATGCCGCGGGAGGCCGTGCTTCCGGCAGCGGGCTTCGCAAGCGTTTGGCCGGAATCTTTTTGGGGTGTTTGGGCCGTGGCTGCGCAAGGCGCCAGGAGACCAACGAGAATCATTACGGCAAGGAATCGCATTGCAGCTCCTGAATGTGGGCTTTGGGTTCCAAAATAACAGAATGGCAGGATCGATCGAGCTTCGTCCACAAGTTTTTGGGGTGCTGAAAACGGAGGGTTAAGGACAGGCTTCCATTTCCGCTTTCAGCCAACGATTCAGGCGCTCCGAGCGATGGAGGCGGGCCCCGCGGCCACTTGATCACGGTGCATTTTCCGTTCGACGTAAGCTGTAAAGCCGGGCCATAGAGGCCGAGGTATTTGCGCTTCCACCACTTCCCGGTCTTGAGTTTGGTTTAAAGGTTGGTGAAGCAGTACTGCCAAAGTACCGCGCATACTTCGAGAGGTGGCACGCTGGGAAACGGGTAGGACTTGAAAAGCGAGAGCTTTGATGGGGCTGATCTTCATGGAAGGAATTATTGTGCAGTTTCAAACCTACGGATTTCTCCAGAAAATTCTTGTCGGGTGGCTGCTTAATTTTATTCGCGCCAGAATTGCATTTGCGATCTTCTGCCCATCGTATCGAGGTCCAAACCATACATTGCATAATGAGTGGGTAAGCGCATAAACTCGTTGTTGGCGACGGCTTAAGGGGCATTTTGAAAGGCTGAACGAGGCTGAGTCCCTTGAGGATATGCTCCGGGGAGAAGAAATCGTGCTACGAGCGAAAAACTGCGCGACCTTGCTTTTGGTCCTGACGATCGTGGCGTCTTTGCCCGCCATCGCCCAGACTTCGGCTGAAGCCCAGCAAGGTTTTCGCACGCTCTCGCTGAATGGGGTATGGAAATTTATTACAGATCCTTCGGGGTCGCTTAATGTTTCGGCGCTCGACTCTGCAGCGAACTCGCGGCGGCTTGAGGTGCCGGGCTCCTGGCAGTCGGTGTTTGCGGATTTGCGTGATTACGCGGGTGTGGCATGGTACTGGCGAACGGTGGAAGTGGAACAACTCGATCCGGGCGAAGTGGCGCTTTTGCATTTCGGCGCGGTCGATTATCATGCCGGTGTCTTTGTCAATGGACGCCTCGTGGGTTCACACAACGGTGGTTATCTCCCCTTCGAGTTTGACGTGACTTCATTTCTCAACCCGGGCGCCAATCAAATCGCTGTTCGAGTGGTTGATCCGGGATTCAAACCGAGCGAGGTGGAAGGAATCCGCTACGCGGAAATTCCTCACGGGAAGCAGAGTTGGTACATTCAGACCAGCGGCATATGGCAGGCTGTGGAGCTAAAGATTCGCCCGCGCACGCATCTGGGCTTAGTTCATGTGACGGCGGAAGCCGATGGAAGGTTCAATGTCAGCGTCCATATTGTGAACCTGCCTGCCGATGGGACTGAGACCGGGTTGTTCGCGATTGCCGCCAAGATTTCGGACCCTGAAGGAACACTTGTGTGGCAGGGCCGGCAGCCGGTAGGTCCTCAGCAAAGGATCTTGTTATTTACTGGAAACCTTGAAAATGCCAAACTCTGGAGCCCTTCTGATCCTGCCCTTTACACCTTGCAGGTACGCACCAGCAACGGCGATTCCGAATCCTGTCGCTTCGGATTTCGCACCTTTGAGACGCGCAATGGCAAATTCTATTTAAACGGGCAATTGATTTACCTTCGCGGTGCGCTCGATCAAGGTTTTTATCCTGACACGATTTATACGCCGCCTTCGCTGGATTTCCTGAAAAAGGAGATGCTCGATGCTAAGGCGATGGGACTGAATCTGCTGCGTTGCCACATCAAGGTTCCAGACCCGCGATACCTGGAAGCGGCGGACGAGACAGGCATGCTGGTCTGGTATGAAATTCCCAGTTGGGACCGTTTGAGCGCGGCGTCTGAACGTCGAGCGCTCGCGACTTTGCGTGGCATGGTCCAGCGCGACTGGAATCACCCTTCCATTGTAATCGTCAGCATCGTTAATGAGAGCTGGGGTGTTGATCTTAAAGAGGCTGCCGGCCGGGCTTGGCTAAAAGACGCATACCAAGAGGCGAAGAAACTGGTTCCCGGATGGCTCGTGGATGACAACAGCGCATGTTGCCGCAACTTTCATCTGGAAAC
>JAJYHU010000108.1 GCA_021784615.1 Acidobacteriota bacterium
TCGTTGCCCTCATCTGTGTTCCTGCGCGTCCGCTGAAATTCCTCGCTGAGTATCGCAATCGCCCGGCGCTGGAGCCGGAGATGCAATTGGAATCGGAGTTTTGGCCGGAAGACGAACTGATCCACAAATCCGTGAAATCTGACGAATTCGATCATGGTTCCCGAGCGGAAGTGGCTGGAATCCAGGTTGCGCACGGAAACCGGCAAATCCACCTCAGGCAGATATCTGAGCGCCAGATGTTGCATCGCATCAACCAGTTCCGTTAGGCGGCTCCACTCAGTCGCGAAAATACTGACCATGCTCTGCGCTGCGTCAAACCTCCCAGCCTTGATTTCCTCGAAAGCATCGTTAAGGGAAACAGCCAGGATGGTGCTGTGAGCCTCAATTTCTGAAGCAAGCGGTCTGTATACAGGTTCGATTTGGGGTGTGCCCCGTTTGGTTATAGTGTCCGAAGAAACAGCGAATCGGCCCATGCGAAGCACGCGCCGGAGCACGAGGGCAACCACGATCAGAGTTCCAACTTCCCAGAGCCAAAGCATACGCGGTTATGAAATATACTACAAGGCTGCAAGATGTGCAAGAGCTAAGTCGCTTATGTGCAAGATTTTACATCGAACCGCCCGGAGAAATGGCGGGTTGGCATTCTCTAAAATTTGCCAATTATCAGATTCTAATGAAGATATTCTAATATTACGGGAAGGCGCCGCGCCTGTGCGATTTCCTGAGGCTGAGATCCTTGGCAGGCTGGAAAACGTCTTTACCTTGACACCTTTTCGGGTGGCTCCCTATAATGCCCATCTCTGACCTTAGGGAGTTTGTGAGGGTTTAAACTTTGTCCACACCAGACGGCGAAAGCCGGGAACTGACCATGCAGCGCGAGAAGAAACTGCGCTCGATCTCGGAACTGGGCTTCGAGCTTTATCCGCGCAAATTTGATTTTACCCATACCATCCCGCAGATTTTGTCGTCGTACTCCGGCGAAACCGCGGAAAGCTTGGCGGCCGCGAAGGTTCAGGTGCGGGTTGCTGGCCGTGTGATGACGATTCGCCCCCATGGCAAGGCGGGCTTTGCGCATTTGCAGGGCGGAGGGGAACGGTTGCAGATTTACGTCCGTCTGGACGCCGTCGGGGAACGCGACTTCGAGCTGTACAAGCTGCTGGACTTGGGAGACCCGATCGGCGTTGTGGGATACTTGTTCCGCACCCGGACAGGCGAGCTCACGGTGCATGCCGAGCGCCTTTATTTCTTGGCCAAAGCTCTGCTGCCGATGCCGGAAAAATGGCACGGCCTGGCGGACGTGGAAATTCGCTACCGCCAGCGTTATCTGGATTTGATGGTCAATGCCGATGTGCGCCGGGTTTTCGAGCGCCGGTCAAAGTTGATCCGGGCATTGCGGGGTTTTCTTGAGGCCGAAGGCTATCTGGAGGTGGAAACTCCGATGATGCAGCCGCTGGCGGGCGGAGCCATGGCGCGGCCGTTTGTGACCCATCACAATACGCTCGACATGGATCTCTACCTTCGCATCGCTCCCGAGCTTTACTTGAAGCGGCTGATTGTCGGGGGGCTCGACCGAGTTTATGAGTTGAACCGCAATTTTCGGAACGAAGGAATCTCAACCCAGCACAATCCTGAGTTCACCATGATGGAGTTTTATCAGGCGTATGCGGATTATCAGGACATGATTGAGCTTTCCGAGCGCCTTTTGCGCCATGTGGCCCAAACCGTTCTGGGATCGCTCGAGTTTGACTACGGCGATCACCACATCTCCTTCGAAAAATTCGAGCGGTTCACGATGAAGGAGGCGGTTGTCCGGTTTTGGCCCCAGGCGGCAGGCGATCTCACGATGGCGGACCTCGATGACATCCAAAATCTCCGGCAACGCATTCCGGCGCTGAACGCCTGGTTTTCAAGTGAAATCGGGGGTGCGCCAATTACGGAGAGCTTTGTGAATCAATGTTCCCCCGGTGAAGTCCTGCAGGCTGTTTTTGAGATGGTCGCCGAGCATCATCTGATCCAACCCACGTTTATTCTGGACTTTCCGCTGGAAGTCTCCCCGCTTGCCAAGCAGAAGCCCGACGATCCTAACTTTGTCGAGCGTTTTGAACTCTATGTGGGGGGAATGGAAATCGCCAATGCTTTTAGTGAGTTGAATGATCCGGCCGAGCAGCGCAACCGGTTTCGATACCAGCAGCTTCTGCGGGAAAAGGGTGATCTGTCCGCCCATGCCATTGACGAGGATTATATCCGCGCTTTGAGTTACGGCATGCCGCCGACGGGCGGGGAAGGCATCGGCATCGATCGCCTGACCATGCTCCTTACCAATTCCCACTCCATTCGCGACGTGATCCTGTTTCCTTTATTGCGCCCCGAAAAGACCTCGTCATGATGCTGCTCAGCGAGCCCCTGAACGCGGGCTTTTTGAGCCGCATGGATTTGCCGCCGATCGGATTAAACTTCCCCTGCGCGACAATGTCATCGATAATGTTTACCAGCGATGCGCTTTGAACTGTTTGTGGCTTTACGGTATTTGAAGGCGAAGCGGCGGCAAGCCGCCATTTCAGTGATCACCGCGATTTCCGTGGTGGGAGTGATGGCGGGCGTTGCCGCGCTGGTCGTGGCGCTGGCCATCAACAACGGTTTCCGGGAGGAACTTGAAAACAAGCTTCTTGGCGCCACCTCCAACATCAACCTGATCCGCGCCCAGAACGACGGCATCCAGCATTATGAGGAACTGACGGCGCGCCTTTCAAAGATGCCGCACGTGGTGGCTGCGGCTCCGGCGCTTTACGAGGAGGTGCTGATTTCCAGCCAGCAGCGGGCCCAGGGCGTGGTCCTTAAGGGCGTCGACCCCGAGCGCGAGGTCAAGGTCGGCGACCTGCTGCAACACCTGACGGAAGGTTCGCTCCAAGGGCTTTCAGAAACTTTTCCCGACGCCGACCCGATTATTATCGGCAAGGACCTGGCAAAATCCCTGGGTGTTTTTGTGGGCGACACGGTGATGGTGACGAGCCCTCAGGGATCGCTGACTCCCTTTGGCACCGTGCCTAAATTCAGGCATTTCCGTGTGGTGGGGGTGTTCGATTCCGGCTTCTTTGACTTTGACGCCACCTGGGCTTTTACGAACCTTAACGCCGCTCAGCGGCTTTTCGATTTAAGGAACGTTGCGTCGGTCATCGAGTTCAAGCTGGACGATGTTTATAAAGCGGACACCGTGGCCGGGGTGATTCGTAAGGCTGCCGGACCTGGATTTGCAACGCAGACCTGGATGGACCAGAATCGCTCGCTCTTCAGCGCCCTTCGCCTGGAGCGGCTGGTCACGATCCTTACCATCGGCTTGATCGTGCTGGTTGCGGCGCTGAATATTTTTATCACGCTGGTGATGATGGTCATGGAGAAGAACCGGGACATTGCGGTGCTGCGGTCCATGGGCGCGAAGAAGAAGCAGGTCTGGACGGTCTTTACGCTGCACGGTTTGCTGATTGCCTGGGTGGGGACGGTTCTCGGACTAGCACTAGGCTATGGAACTTCGTGGCTGGGGCAGCATTACAAGCTGATCCCGCTTCAGGCGGATATCTACGGCTTGTCCTCGGTGCCGTTCCATCCGCGCCCCTGGGACGGCCTGTGGATTGCGCTCGCGGCCCTGGCCGTGAGCTTTCTCGCCACGCTTTATCCATCGCTTGCGGCGACCAAACTGGATCCGGCTGAAATCTTGCGTTACGAATGAGGGCGCCGGAGGGTTCCCGGCCGGGTGATCGTTTTTTTGAATTGTGAAGGAATGGGAATCGCCGCCCGGCGTGCGGCTTCGATCCTGCCGGCGGCTCGGTTCCGGCATAACCAGCGCGGTGTTTGATTCATGGAATCTGGCGTTATTTTAAGCGTTAAGGACCTTGCCAAAGTCTTCCATTCGGGCGGCGAAGAGGTTGTCGTGTTTGAGCACCTCAATCTTGAAGTCCGCCAGGGGGAACTGGTGGCGTTGGTAGGAGAGTCGGGAACGGGCAAAACCACGTTGTTGCACATGCTTGCGGCTCTGGACACTCCTACGGAAGGTGAGTTATACTTTGCTGGGCAGAGGTTATGCGGGCTCGGGACTGAAGGGCAGGCAGAGTACAGGAATCAACGCATCGGCTTTGTCTGGCAAATGCATTATCTGTTGCCCGAGTTTAGTGCGCTAGAGAACGTAATGTTGCCGCAGCTTATCGCAGGCAGGGACGTGAAGGTGGCACAGAGCCGAGCCAGGGAACTTCTGGCGGAGGTGGGTCTGGAAAAGGCCATGGGGCGCCGGGCAGGCGAGCTCTCCGGCGGAGAGCAGCAGCGTGTCGCGCTGGCAAGGGCGTTGGTGAACAATCCATCGCTATTGCTGGCAGATGAGCCCACGGGGAACCTGGATAGCCACACCGCAGAGATGGTTATCGATCTACTTGAACGGCTTCACCGGGTTCACGGATTAACCTCGGTGTTGGCCACGCACAATATGGAACTCGCGCAACGCGCGACCCGGATGTTGCGTTTGGAGAATCGGCAACTTACCGAGGTTGTAGTTCCACGGTTTAACTGACAGCCTGCCTTTCAAAAGATGGGCGACGGGCAGGGTTTAAAGGAAGAACTGAGGAGCTATGTTCGAGAGATACACAGAGAAAGCCCGGCGTGTCATCTTTTTCGCTCGCTACGAAGCCAGCCAGTTCGGCAGTCCCTACATTGAAACCGAGCATCTGCTGCTCGGCCTGCTGCGCGAAGACAAGGCGCTGACCAACCGTTTTTTACGCTCCCACGCATCCATTGAGTCGATCCGCAAGCAGGTGGAGGCGCGCACGCCGATCCGGGAAAAGGTTTCGACTTCCGTCGAATTGCCGCTTAGCCAGGAGTGCAAGCGGGTTCTTGCCTACGCGGCCGAAGAAGCCGAACGTTTGTCGCACAAACACATCGGCACCGAGCACCTTTTGCTGGGCCTGTTGCGCGAAGATAAGTCCTTTGCCGCGGAGATCCTTCATGACCGGGGCTTGCGCCTTTCAACGCTTCGGGAGGATATGAACCGGGCGCAGAGTGAAAAGGTCTCATCGACCCGATCCAAAGAGACTTCCTTGCTGGCGGAGTTCAGCCGGGATCTGACCCAAGCGGCGCTTGAAAACCAGTTGGATCCGCTGGTCGGGCGTGAAAATGAAGTCGAGCGCGTAGTGCAAATCCTATGCCGGCGAACCAAGAACAATCCCGTGCTGATTGGAGAGCCGGGAGTCGGCAAGACGGCCATTGTGGAAGGCCTTGCGGAGCGGATTGCGGAAGGCGACGTGCCTTCGTTTCTTGCTGACAAGCGTATTCTGGCCCTCGACCTTTCCCTGATTGTGGCGGGCACCAAGTACCGCGGGCAATTTGAGGAACGTTTGAAGACCATCATGAAAGAGTTGATGGAAGCTCAAAACGCCATTATCTTCATCGACGAATTGCACACCCTGGTGGGGGCGGGCTCGGCCGAAGGTTCGCTTGACGCCGCGAACATCCTGAAGCCGGCGCTTTCCCGGGGCGAGATTCAGTGCATCGGGGCCACGACTCCGGCGGAGTTTCGGAAATCCATCGAGCGGGACCGTTCGCTTGAAAGGCGGTTTCAGGCGGTGAAGGTTCCTCCTCCGGACGAGTCTCAGGCGATCAAGATTCTGTTCGGCATCAAGGAGCGGTACGAGAAATTCCATGCCGTGACCTACACGGACGAAGCCCTTTCGAACTCGGTCTATCTCTCCAGCCGCTATATTCCTGACCGCTTCCTGCCGGATAAAGCTGTCGACCTGATCGACGAGGCGGGCGCGCGGGTGAAGCTGCGCCAGAGCACCTTGCCGGAAGAGATGATCGACGTGCAGAAGCGGATCAAATTCGTGGTTCACCGCATGGAGAACGCCATCGCCAACCACGAATTTGAGAAGGCGCGCTTTTATTCCGACGAGGAGCGCAAAGAGCGCGAGAACCTCCGGCTGCTGCGGGAAAAGTACAATATCGACGAGACCTCGATCGGCGCCGTCACGCGCATGGATATCGAGGAAGTTGTGTCGCGCTGGACGGGCATCCCCGTCGTCTCAATCAAGGAAGAGGAAACGTCGAAGTTGCTGCGGATTGAGGATGAGCTGCACAAGCGCATTGTTAATCAGGAGCGCGCGATTTCCGCTCTGGCACGGGCCATTCGGCGTTCCCGCGCCGGCTTGAAGCCGCCGGGCCGTCCGGTGGGATCGTTCCTTTTCCTGGGCCCCACGGGCGTGGGCAAAACGGAAATGGCGCGCTCGCTTGCCGACTTTCTGTTCGGCAGCGAACAAGCATTGATCCGCTTCGATATGTCGGAGTATATGGAGAAACACTCCGTCTCAAAACTGATTGGTTCGCCTCCGGGATATGTGGGCTATGAGGAGGGCGGGCAGCTTACGGAGCGGGTGCGGCGCACTCCTTACTCGCTGATTTTGCTGGACGAAATCGAGAAGGCGCATCCCGATATTTTCAACATCCTGTTGCAGGTTTTTGAGGACGGTCAATTGACCGACGGCCTGGGCAATACCGTGGACTTTAAGAACACGATCCTGATCATGACTTCTAACATCGGGGCCCGGTACCTGGAGCGGCGGTCCAACATGGGATTCCAGTCGGCGGCGGAGGGAGCGACCGACAAGAAGATCGGTGACCTCGTTATGGCGGAGGTCAAGCGCCTGTTCAATCCCGAGTTTCTCAACCGCCTGGACGAAGTGATCATCTTTAACGCGCTCAACGATAACGATCTGCTTCAGATCCTCGATCTGCTCGTCGGCGTGATGAATCAGCACTTAGCGCAAAAAAATATTTCGTTGACGCTTTCTCCTGAGGCTGGGAAATGGATTCTGGAAAAGACTTGTGCGGACCGTTCCTACGGGGCCAGGCCGCTGCGGCGGGCTTTGCAGAAATATATCGAAGATCCGCTTTCGGAAGCGTTGATCCAGGGTGATATCCAACCGCCCACGGTTCTGGAGGTGGTTGTCGAAAATGAATCGCTCTATTATCGTCCTGTCAACGATAAGCTGGTCGCGGCCACGCCACTCTCTCACTAGAGCATCTCAACTCCGATGGGGGCCGGGGAGTCCGCGAAGAACCTGAATACCCAACGCATCCTCAGAAATTTGGTTTGGAGCTTGGTGCTTTTGCGTTAAGGACGCCAGCCAACTCTGGAGGAATTCACTGCATCGGAGATGCTTAAGCTCTCGGCGAGAGTGGGAAGAAAGGCTGCTTCTTGAGGTTTTTTACAGGTAGTCGGCGAAAACATATCCACGAGGTTGGAATTTCCTTTGCCACCGCGATTCTGACCATCATTTTTATCGGCCCCGCGCTTCGCGCGCAGACTTCTTCTTCCCCAGCCGCGCAGAAGCAGCCGGCTTCTTCTCAGAAAGAACAGACGCCCTCCAAAAGGCCAGTGCCAAAGCTCGAACAGTTGCAGCTCGAAACTCCGGAACTGAAGACGCCCACGGCGCCCAAGGCCAAGGCGCCTTCAACGAAGGGCCAGCCGGCCAAGCCCAAGGCGAAGCTGGTCGAGGCGATCATCTTTCGAGGGAACCGGCGCGTCCCTTCTTCCGTGTTGCGGGCGCGGATTTTTACGCGCCCGGGCGACGTCTACAGCACCAACGCGCTGGAACGCGACTTTATGGCCCTATGGCACACGGGCTATTTTGACGACATTCGCCTGGAAGTCGAAGATGGGAAGACGGGCGAGATCCTGATTTTTTATGTGCGGGAAAAGAAACTGGTCAGGGCGATCAGTTACAAGGGCATGCATACGCTGCAGGAATCGGACGTTTTGGATGCGTTCCAGAAGCAGAAAGTGGGCTTGACGATTGACTCGCAGTTCGATCCCGTGGTGATCAAGCGGGCGGAGGTTGTTCTTCGAGATATGCTTGCTGCCCACGGAAGGCAGTTCGCCACTGTCCGGGCCCGCACCCGCAATATTCCCCCGAACTCCGTGGCCCTGACCTTTATCATTACGGAGGGCCCCAAGGTCAAGGTGGGCAAGATTACGTTTACAGGGAACACGGTGTTTTCAAATATGACGCTGGTCCAGCAGATGAAACTGTCGAGGCCTGCTGGCGCTCCGCCCTGGTTCTATTGGTTTCATAAGACCTACGACCATGACAAAGTCCTTTTCGACCTGGAAAAAGTGCGCGAACTTTACCAGGATCATGGCTATTTCTTTGCTCTTCCCGAAGAACCCAAGGTGAAGATGCGGAATACGTCGCACCACTGGCCCTTCTTCTTTTGGAGCTGGGGACACGGAAAAGCCGTGGACGTCACTATCCCGATCGAACAAGGCCACCAATATAAGCTCGGGAAATTTACGATCCATGGCTGCAAGCTCTTTAAAGGAAAGCAGCTAACTGCCTTAAAGGCCTTCCTGGGAATGAAGCCCGGTGATGTCTTTGATCTTTCCAAGGTCCGCAAGGCCATCGACAATTTTACCAAGCTTTATGGAGAGTTCGGCTACATCAACTTTGTCGCCACGCCGGACCCGGAGCCCAACCGCAAAAAGCGCGTCGTCAACCTGGCGCTGGATTTTGATGAAGGCAAGCAATTTTTCGTTCACCGAATCAATTTTGCAGGCAACACCAAGACCCGCGACAAAGTCATCCGGCGTGAACTGCTGTTGAACGAGGGAGAAATTTTCAACACCCGCCTTTGGGACTTGAGCATCTTAAAAGTCAACCAGCTCGGCTTTTTTGATCCGATCAAGAAAGACGACTATGACGTCAAGCAAAACGCCAAGAATGACACGGTTGACATCAATTTGAAGGTCAAGGAAAAGGGACGCAATTCCATCGGGTTTTCGGGAGGAACCAGCGCCCTCTCGGGTAATTTCATTGGCCTGAACTACTCGACAAGCAACTTCCTTGGCCTGGGTGAAACGCTCAGCATGAGCGCCCAGACCGGGCAATATCAAAAGCTGTATCAGTTTGGTTTTACCGAGCCATATATTTTTGATCGGGCCATCACCACGGGGTTCACCATCTTCAAGAGCGACATCAATTTCAACCAGCTCGAACAGACGAGCGCCTATGCGGGAATCAGCCAGACAAACCTTGCTTCAGCCTTTGGCGCCAGTTCGTTCCAGAATTTCGCCGAGAATTCGACCGGCTTTACGGCCTTTGTCAGCTACCCTCTTAAGCGGCATTTTGCGCGGGTCGGCCTGACGTACAGTTTCTCGACGAGCAGCCTGCAGACGTTCAGTCTGGCTTCCCAGGCTTATTTCGAAGCTCTGGACTTTCAAAACATCGTATCAGGACCGAACTCCCTTTCCGGCATCCGGTCAAGCGCGGTCATGCCGACGTTTAATTACAGCACGGTGGACAATTACATGAATCCCCACCGGGGGAAGTCTATCTATGCCGCCTTCCAATTTGCGGGCAGCGCTTTGGGTGGCAACGTCAACAGCATCAGCCCTACCGTGGAAGCCAAGTACTACCACCCTATCAACCACGACCGGAACACGCTGGCCTTCCACGCGCTGTTTTCAACCATCTCCGGATACGGCGGCCGGGTGCCTCCGCCTTTCTCCCGTTTTTACATGGGGGGAGAAAACGACATTCGAGGGTTTGATATCTATTCCATCAGTCCGATCGCCTTTTTCCCGACGACGGCACAGGTCTGCAACCGGGATAGCGCCGGCAATATCATTCCGGCCTTAAGTTCCAACGGGTACTCGACGGGCGCCTGCGGGTCGTATACCAGCTTTCCTGTCAACACCGTTACGTTTCCGGGAGGCGATTCGGAGCTCGTTACTAATTTCGAATATCGGATTCCCATTGTAGGACCTGTCACCGTCGCGCCTTTTATTGATGCGGGAATGGACTTCATTTGGCATACCAGCCAGTTGAACCTGCGGCAAAACTCGCTTTTGCCGATTACCCAGAATTTCCCCTTTTTCAAGGTTCCGCCCCGGTTGCAAGTCGTGCCTGGAACAAACTATCAGCCGCGCAGCTCCTTCGGCATCCAGGTCCAAGTGATCGTTCCGCATTTCAATATTCCATTCCGCGTCTACTACGGCTACAACTGGCTTCGTCTCGATAAGGTTATTACTCCGCCATCCAATGACCTTCCGCCGACTTCGCTTTTCCCCAATACTGCGACCTATGATCAGATCATGCCGTATTTCCAGCCGTTTCGGTATGCGGAGCGGAAGTCGATGGTGGGATTTACCGTGGCGCAGACTTTTTAGCTTGACAGCCATTCCGGTGGCAGTGGCAAGATTACAATTCGTTCTTTCGACAAAAAAGGAGTATGAATGAGAAACCGAGTCTTTGCAATTTTCACGTTTTTTGCCCTGATAGCCTGTCCGGCTCTGTTCGCTGCGCAGAGTTCAGGCGCATCCTCAGCGGGAGGAAAAGTCGGGGTGATCAACATCCAGGACGCCATCCTTAGCACCGCGGATGGTAAGAAGGCGATGCAGGATCTCCAAAACAAATACATGCCCCGGCAGCAGGAGATCCAGCGGAGGCAGCAGGAGATCCAGCAGTTGCAGGAACAGATTCAGAAGCAAATGACGACCTTGAGCGAGGACGAACAGCGCCGGATGAGCCGCGAACTCCAGGAAAAGCAAAAGATTTTGCGGCGCATGACGGAGGACGCCCAATCGGATTTCCAGAATGACCGCGACGACGTTATGCGAAATATTGGACAGAAAATGGTCAAAGTCATCGACCAATATGCGTCGAAAAACGGCTTTGCGCTGGTCATCGATTCGGGCCAGGTTCCGATCTATTATGCTGCGCAGGGCGTCAACATTACGCCGGAAATTATTAAGTTGTACGATTCGACATACCCTGCCCAAGCGTCGTCACCCTCGGGGGGAAGCAGTGCAAAGACGACCAAGTAACAGTCCGCACAGCCAACATGCTTTCG
The DNA here is from genome assembly GCA_021784615.1 of Acidobacteriota bacterium. Lineage (GTDB taxonomy): Bacteria > Acidobacteriota > Terriglobia > UBA7540 > UBA7540 > JAMCXS01. The sequence continues at coordinate 10,885 of JAJYHU010000108.1, forward strand.
CCTAAGTTGAATCTGCCGGCCCCGCGGACGCTGGTTATGGGGCGTTGCGGGGCTCGGCGTGGATGCTTACTTTTGAAATCTGAGGGAATGCCTCGCGGAACCTGAACTCCAGGCCTTCGGTGATGTCGTGCACCTGGCCAATCGGCATGTCAGCCTCCAGGGTGCAATGGAGGTTGACCATGATGCTCCCGCCCACAAGATGCGCCTCCACGGAGTGGCATCCTTCAAGCCCGGGTGTTTCTCTTGCAATGCTCATAAGCTTCTGTTCAACAGCGCTCTGGTCGAGAGGGGCGCTGTCGGCGGATTCGACGCGCTTCAAAAGCGGCTCAAGATGCACGTTGACCTGGTCCACCTCAGCCAGTTCCTCCTTGATTCCCCGCTCGAGACTGTCCGCCTGGTTGTGGGCAGCCGTCAGTTTTAATTCAGGCTCGACCTCCAGATCGAGATTGACGTTGATGTGCCCGTTCACCTCGTACGCGGTAACATCGTGCACTCGGAAATTGAGGCGGCTCGCCACGGCGCGAATCTTTTCCATCATCTCGCCTGAAGCCGGTTCGCCCGGCGTCGCGTGGATCACGACATCCGACGCAGGAAAGAGGTCATGCACCCTGGCGTCCACCAGGTCCATCACTGCCTGGGCATGTTCAAGCGGAATGTTGCTTTCGAGCGTGAGGCGCAAATCAACGAACAGCCGGCCTCCGCTCTGGCGCACGCGAATACGCTCGCCGCGCTGGACGCCCGGCACCATTGAAACCGCTTCCTGAATGGTCGTCGCAACTCCCGTGGGCGCCGCATCGACCAGAGCGTCCACGGTTTTCCTCCCCAGGCGCAGGCTGATGCTGATTACGATTCCCGCCACTACCAGCGCTGCCACCGGATCGGCAAGTTCCAGCCGCGGCATCCCCCATCGCTCGGAAACAAAAACCAGAAGCAGCCCCAAAATAACCACGCCGGAGCTGTAAACGTCGGTCGAAAAATGCAGGGCATCGGCTTCAAGAGCTTGACTGTTGTACTTTTGGGCCACGCGCGCGAGCGACCTGGACCGAAACGTGTCAACGACAATTGAAACGCCCATTACGCCGAACGCCCACAGGGACGGAGTGACGTGAACCTCATGGAAGAAAAGCCGGAGAATAGCTTCGATAGAAATCCAGGCGCAGGTAATCAGCAGCAGGGCGGTTTCGACGAAGGCGGAAAGGTGCTCGACTTTTCCGTGGCCGAAAGGATGAGAGCTATCGGCGGGTTTGTCCGCGACCCGAACTGAAAAGTACGTCACCCCGGCCGCGATCAAATCAAGGCCCGAGTGCGCCCCGTCCGACAGAACACCCAAACTTCCGGTCGAGAGTCCCACGCCGAATTTGAGCGCCGTCAAGGCCGCAGCGGCAAGGACGGAAGCAAGCGCGACGTTCTGTTTTTCGCGCAGCGGCAGTGTTTCGGAATTCAAGGTTTCAAGCAAGGGCATCGGCCCAAACATTATAGCCGTAGTTGCGAGATTGCGCGCAGAGCAGGGGGCTGGCCGACTGAATTCGCCCGCGCGGCGCAAGGGTTGTAATTCTTACCCGGTGTGCCAGCTAGACACAACTTTGGTTGGGATGGGAATTTTTAAGCGCCCACATTTTTCTATTTCATGTATTATCAACAGGTTACAAAATCGGCCTTGGGGAATATCCAATGTCCTGTTTGTCCCAGGGAGGGCCGGCGGATGCTAGCCTACAATTGGAGGCTCTCGGCCGGCTCGGGCGTCCGCCCGGCGCCTGCCGGGCCTCCGCCTGGGGCGACGCGGCCGGCAGGAAGGCGTTGGCCGCCCTGAGCCAATGCCTTGAGGAGGCAAAGATGAAAAGGAGAGAGTTCCTTCAGGTTTCGTTGGCGTCGGGGGTGCCTGCGGTCGTTCCGAGCCCCTCGGGCGCGGCAGCCGGCGCGTCCGGCGGCGCCCCGGATGAATCTGAGCGGGAAACGATCATAGCCGGGGTGCGATTGGCCCTGGACAATTCGATTTATCCTTCCTTGCGCGAGCGGGCTTATCCCGGCCACTTCACGATTGTGGCGGGGGGCAAAGCGTACGGCGCGGAAACGACCTGGCCTGGCCTGGACTCCTGGCAGATGGCGGGCGCGTATCTTCTATTGGGCAAGCACCGTGAGATGCTTGATTACTTCGATTTCGTCCAGGCTTCCCAGCGCCCTTGTTCGGATCGCGATGCGTTCTATGCGCGGGGCAACGTGCCTTTTGCCATTTTCCCGGCGGAGAAGCCTTTCAAGAATTTGGAGCACTCGTTTCTGCGCGGCCTCAGGTATCCCGCGGACGTTTACACCTACCGGCCGCGGGTGCGCCTGGGCCAGCCGGAACACTCGGGCATGGGTGCGCGAAAATGGATTGGTCTTTTCACGCATTGGCAGGAGATTGCCAATCCGCTCAGCGTGCTGGCCCCGATCTGTTTTGTGCTGACCGGGCAGGAAATCTTTGCGGCCACTCAATCTGATACGTGGCTGGCGGAAAAGATGCCTGCGCTTGAGGCCGCCGGCCGCTACCTTCTGACGCGGATCACTTCCAACAGATTGCTGAGCGGCTCAGGCTTCTACGTTGAATCACCGCCCCGCAACCAATGGGACGGCGTGACCCAATGCTATGGGATTTACGCGTTTCGGCAACTGGCTGCGCTGGCTGCAAGCCTGGGGAAGCGGGATGGCGCGGCCGCCTGGAACCGCCATGCCGACGCTCTGCAAGCGCGATTTCTGGAGGTTTTTTGGCGGGACGGCCATTTCGCCGAATACGTTCATCCGGAGCATGGGCTGGTGGATTCGCACGGACTGGCCGACGTCAACTGGGCGGCGATCGGATTGGATGTGGCTACGGACGGACAGATCAAGCGTCTCTGGCCCGCTCTCACCGCCCAGCCGATGTTCTGGCGCGGCGGGATGCCCACGCATCTTGTGACGCGGCCCCTTACTTACCGGCGGTGGGAATTGTCGGAGCCGGTGCCGATTGAATACAATTCCTGGACCAACGACGTGGCGGCGATGGGGCGCGTCTGGTATCTGGAAGTGCTGGCCTGCCAGCGCATGCGCGATGATCAGCGCCTGCGGCAGTCCGTCCTGAAAGTTTGCCAAAGGGGACAAAAGGACGGCGGCTTCTGGTATGAACGCTACCACGCCGGGGAAGGCAACACCGTCCAGCCCGGCGGCGCCTATGGCTACTGCGAATACGCCGCCATTCTGGTTCGCGCCGTCCTCGGCAACCTTGCCGCCTTTCCTGAATGCAGGAGTTTCGCGCCTGCCGGCAGCCGGCTTTGACCGGGAACCCGTAATGCGTAATTTTCCGTTATCCGATGCAAAGGATTGTGAAACGTAGCGCAAGGCCCGCGTGGAGCGGCCACGGGCCGGGCCGGCCTTGCGGCTTTTCGAGCCTTGGATTTTTGATCTCGTAGAGACGCCTCGCTGAGGCGTCTTCGCTGTGTGAGACGTTCCAGCGGAACATCCACGTACCGGCGGGTTTATCCCGCCATTCAGCCTTTCCTCGTTGCAGTTGCGTGGTTTCTTGAATAGAATGCCAACGCGCCGCTTGCGGGGCGTGTTGTTCCAACAGGAGACTCATCTTGGCATCTTCGCTCGCGGAATTTGAGAACGATCTTCAGAAGCTGATCGCGAAATTCGAAAACGACAAAGCGTACTATCTTTCCAAGGACTATTCAGAGGCGCAGGCTCGCGTTGACTTCATCGACCCTTTTTTCAGGGCGCTGGGCTGGGACGTTGAGAACCAGGCCGGCCTTCCGCACCACGAGCGCGAAGTCCTTGTCGAGAAGGGCGACATTGATACCGATGGCCGCCCTGACTATAATTTCCGCATCAGCGGCCGGACCCGGTTTTTTGTCGAGGCCAAGACGCCTTCCGAGCGCCTTGACGATACCCGGCACATCATTCAGGCCAAGACATACGCCTGGAACACCAAATCGGTTTTCTTCGTCATTCTGACGGACTTTGAAGAACTGCGCTTCTACGACGCCTCCATCAAGCCCGATGAGCGGAGGCCGGACGAAGGGCTTCTACTCAAGCTCCGGTACACCGAATACCTGAAGAATGTTGAAAAGCTCTGGGAGTTCTCACGCGAACGAGTGGCGGCGGGATCGCTCGAAGCCATGCTGCCTCGCGACCGGCGTACCCAGCGGCTGCGCATTCCCGTCGACCAGGCGTTCCTTGATGAAATGACGGGATGGCGAGCGGCCCTGGCAAGGAACATTTACAAGAACAACCGCAACCTGACGGCCAAACAATTGAATGAGGTGGTGCAGCGCCTGCTGGACCGCATCGTGTTTATCCGCATTGCCGAAGACCGCAACATCATCCGCAAGTACCAACTCCGCGAGGCAAAAGAGGACTGGGAGGCGCGCGGCGGCAAGTTTCACATCTTCGAATGGCTCAACGACCTCTTCCACCGCGTCAACGAGGATTTCAACGGTGAAATCTTCAAACCGCATCTCTCGGAAGAGATCAAGATCGATTCGGAAGTCCTGGCGGGCATCATCGAGCGGCTCTACCCGCCTAAAAGCCCTTACCGTTTTGACGTAATCGGCGTCGAGCTCCTGGGCTCGATTTACGAGCGGTACCTTGGCAGCACCATCCGCCCGAAGGCGACGCGCGTTTTCGTTGAAGAGAAGCCGGAAGTCCGCAAGGCGGGCGGCGTCTATTACACGCCGCAATATATTGTGGACTACATCGTCAAAAACACCGTGGGCAAAATCATCGAGGGCAAAACGCCCAAACAAATTGAAAAAATCCGTATCCTCGATCCTGCCTGCGGCTCCGGGTCGTTCCTGATCGGCGCGTTCCAGTGCCTGATTGACTATCACGTCAAATGGTATCTCGCGCATCCCGAGCAGGAAGTCCGCCACGCCCACCCGTCGCTCGACTTCATGCGCGAAGTCCAGCCGAATCCTGACGGCAGCCACCGGCTCTCCGTTTACCGCAAGGCCAAGATTTTGCGCAACAATTTATTCGGCGTGGATATTGACCCCCAGGCCGTCGAAATCACTATGATGAGCCTGTACCTCAAGGCCCTTGAAGGTGAGCGCTCGCAACTTCCGCCCAAGCAGCACCTCCTGCCCGAACTCAAATACAACATCATCTGCGGCAATTCGCTGATCGGCCCGGATATTTACGACCAAGGCACGCTCTTCGGCGACGCCGAGCGCGACCGCATCAACGCCTTCGATTGGTACGCGGCTGGTAGCGCCGGCGTCTCGCCGGCATCGGGAAAAGGCCGCCGGGACGGCGGCGCTACATCGG